>CAYMLA010000439.1:0-2564 GCA_964390785.1 uncultured Bdellovibrionales bacterium
GTCTCACTCTAATGCATCCATTATTGGGATTAAACCAATTCGAGTTGAGCAATCTCTTCGTGAGGGTAAGGTTGTTGTTGTTGCTGGATTTCAAGGCGTTTCTCCTCTTACAAAAGAAGTTACAACATTAGGTCGAGGGGGGACTGACACAACGGCGGTTGCTATGGCTGATTATTTTAAAGCTCAATGCTGTGAAATCATCAAAGATGTTTCGGGGGTGTTTTCCGCAGATCCTAAAATGATTGCTCAAGTCACTCGAATTGAAAAGCTCTCCTATCAAAATTTATCTGAAATGTCATGGTGGGGAGCAAAAGTAATTCATCAAAAAGCCATTGATTATGCCAAAGATAAAAATGTCAATTTATTCATTTCGGGTTTTTTTGATAGTAGAGGAGGAACAAGAGTCGGAGATTTTTTTCAATCTTGTTCTGCTGTGCCTTCAAAACCACTTGGATTGAATCTGATTGAAAAATTGATGCGTGTTCAATTTTGTAAGGCACAAACTGATGATGATGTTAGGCAAAAGTTAAAGTGGATTTCAAAAAATGAAGATTTAACGATTCCTCATATTTTATCGGTTCGTTATACAACGTGTGAACAGAGTGGAAAAAGAAATTATTTTGCTGATCTTTGTTTTTCCGAGGAGTTTCGTTTTCATTGGGAACGTCAGTTAAAGGCGCAGGATGACCTTCAAATTCAAACAGATTTAAGTGCGGTTTCTATGACTTTTACTGGAGCACCTCAAAATCAAAAACTTGAACATTGGTTTGAAAAAAACAAGCCGTTAGATTCCTTTGTTGATCACTATTTTTATGGACAAACGTGTGTTTTGATTGTTCCTTCTCGTTTGGCTTTTCAGCACTTGATTGATTTACATCAATTGTTTTTTGAAGTTTAAAACCAAAATTCAGTTTGCTGTAACTTGTGGTGTTTTTGTTTTTTTTGTAGAGTTTGTTGTTGTTTCTGTTGCTGTTTTAGGCTGAATTTTGTTTAATCCATAAGCGGTCATAACTTTATTTTTAACCTCGTCTGCTGTTTTTTTGTTTTCTTTTAAAAAGGACTTAGCATTTTCTCTGCCTTGGCCAAGCTTTTCTCCTTGATAACTAAACCATGCTCCTGATTTTTCAATGATGTTTTTTTGAACAGCAAGGTCTAAAAGATCAGATTCAAAAGAAATGCCATCAGCATACATAAGATCAAATTCAACTTTAGTGAATGGAGGAGCCATTTTGTTTTTTACAACTTTAACGGCTGTGCGGTTACCGATGATTTCTTCACCATTTTTGATGGCTCCGACTCGTCGAACATCAACGCGAATGGTTGAGTAAAATTTTAATGCATTACCTCCAGTGGTTGTTTCTGGATTGCCAAACATAACTCCAATTTTCATTCGAATTTGATTGATAAAAATAACCAGAGTTTTGCTTCGACTAATGGACGCTGTTAGTTTTCTTAATGCTTGTGACATAAGACGAGCTTGTAATCCCATGTGACTGTCACCCATATCGCCTTCGATTTCAGCTCTAGGAGTAAGGGCTGCGACTGAGTCTACGACAAGAACATCAATGGCTCCTGAACGCACAAGTGTTTCTGTAATTTCTAATGCTTGTTCCCCTGTGTCTGGTTGTGAGACAAGCAAATCATCTGTTTTAACGCCAAGTTTTTTTGCCCAAGAGGTGTCTAATGCATGCTCAGCATCAACAAAAGCAACAACGCCTCCTTGTTTTTGAGCTTGTGCAATTGTTGATAAAGCAAGAGTTGTTTTTCCTGAGCTTTCTGGCCCATAAATTTCAACCACTCGTCCTCGAGGAAAACCGCCAATTCCTAAAGCAATATCGAGATTCAGTGATCCTGTTGGTACAATAGCAATTTCATCATCAATGGTTGTTTTGCTCCCAAGACGCATAATGGAGCCTTTACCAAATTGTTTTTCAATTGACGATAAGGCTAAGTCTAAAGCTCGTTCTTTTTCATTTGTTGTAGGCATATAAAATCTCCTCTATTAAGATTAATTGAAACTACAGGGATTGCTTTAATAGAGTCAAAGCATAAAGACAAGATTGCAACTGTATGTCATTTCGGAGTCCGGAAAAAAAAGCAGTGACAGTTGATTTTTGTTTTGGGCCGATAAGAGCAAAACAAACGGTGCCGACAGGTTTTTGTTGTGTGCCGCCGTCTGGCCCAGCAATGCCTGTTGTTGCTATAGACCAATCGCAATGAAATTGCTTTAAAACGCCTTGTGCCATTTCAAGAGCGACTTCTTCGCTGACAGATCCATAGGATTCAATTGTATTTTCATTAACTTGTAGCTGTTTCACTTTAATGTCATTGGAATAAGCAATAATTGCACCTAAAAAATAATGAGAGGCTCCCGGCAATGAAACGATTTGAGAAGAGAGAAGTCCTCCGGTGCAACTTTCAGCAATTCCAAGTGTTTGTTGTTTTTGGAGCAATTGATTTTGAATATTTAATGTTAAAGCGTGTAATTCTAAGTTTAGAGTGTGTTTGTTTATCATAGAGCGGACTTCGTCCGCAGCCTACAGATTTCAGTCTTCAGTTCTCAG
>CAYMLA010000440.1:0-2559 GCA_964390785.1 uncultured Bdellovibrionales bacterium
GTTACCCTTATAGGTAATTGAGATGAAGAATATCCCCGTATAATTGCTTCTTTCTGAAATTCTCTCCAACAATCAACTATTCTAGGCATATTTGGATTTAAAATTGATTGTTCTATGCATTTTTCAAATAGATCCTTTATCTCAGGTAGATATTCTTTCTGTTTTCTTCCTGATCTATGATGTTGAGGTATTAAACCCACAATTCCCTTTTCTCTATATAGTTTCATCCAATTATACAGCGTTTTGGATGCAATTCCCGTATTTTTTGACTGGTTTTTTACATCCTCCGCTGTTCTATGTTGGATCTTTAATAAAGGTGTGATTACATTGAGACGTGTCATAATAATATCTTCATATTCTTTAGGTAGTTTTTTATCAAAATTTTGCATATCTTCTAGTGTATACTCACATATAATCATCCCATTTTTGTTCAATGTTATCGGTTTTCTTCTATTCAAGTTTTCAATCATCAATTTTGCTTCCACAACAATATTGCGAAATAGACTTTCTCTGGAAACATACCAATTTGAGCGAGTTGACTGGTTTATGAGAGGATCTTTACTATATGTGGTAATATTTTTCCAGAGATGTCTGTAAAACGCTGTTTTAGTTGCATTTTTATTCGATATCTTAAAATTATTGTACGCTTGATCTATTAGTGTATAATAGTCAAGATTTTGGATCTTCATAGTTCCAATTTCATCTTTTAGGATTAATTCTCCACATTCTGCGCAAAAAATAAGATCGCTTTGCCATGAAGTATTCCAAAATGTAATTTGAGAATTACAATGGGGACATACATCTAATAACAAACAATTATGTTGTGGACAAACAAGATAGGGTTTAAAGAACCAATTTGATCGAAAGTAGGGAATTTCATCGTTTTTTAAACATTCGGGACAAAAACGCGGATGTTTCAATGGTGTGATAAGGTAATCTACATCATTTTTACCCTTTTTAGGAATATAGGGAATGTCTGGAAATATTATGTTCTTTTTTTTAAGAAATGGGCGTATTGCATCTAATAGAATATCTTGTTTTTTTCGGTTTACCAGAAGAGAATTGAGTTCTTTTCCGATTTCAATTAAATTTAATTTTTTTAAAGTAAATTGATTTCTAAAGGTTTGATACAGAATTCGAGTGTCAGAACAATTCTCTTTCGCTAAACGAGTAAACCATGATAAAAATGCTTCATCATCAAGAGGAATTGGACAAAAATCCCATTTTTCATCACGAATTTCACTATAAGGTTCTGAAGGGATATCCCATAAACTAATTGATTCTACCATCAGATACTACCATCCATTAACTTTGATATATTTTAAGCCTTGTTCTAAGACAGTCTTTGAAATTTTATTGGGAAGTTCGTTTCTAATAATAAATCTCACAGCCCATTTGACTAAATGAATGATTTTTCCATTAAGCCCTTCTGTAATTTCAATAAGCCACTCTCGATTCTTTTCTTGAGTAAAGAAAGAATCAGTCGCCATGTTACAATCCTGCATAATCATTTTAAGAAATGCTCCAAATCGGGGATCATTGGGATCTTTCCACGCGTCTAATTTAAATTCCATGAATCTGGAACAAAAAGTCCCCCGAAGATTACTCTCATCGTTCGAATAATTTCCCACATCTAGGATGCGATCTACTCCTTCAATCCCAACCAACACAATAGGAATGTGACTTTCGTTCACCAAATCATTAAACCCACTTAAGATTTCAATGCGATTCTCTCCAGGTAGTTCAAAGAGTTTTTGAAATTCGTCAATAATGACTAGTTTCACTCTATTTTTCCATAATTTTGTAGCGATTTTTTCAACTAAAATATAAGTTGGATATCCATGCCGAGTATTTGGTGAAATATCAGGAATTTTCAATTGACGACCCATTTTCGTTAATAATCCTTTTAACCGTGCCCGACTCGGAATTTGATAAAGAAAGATTTCATTATCGCGTGAATTTTTCACATTTTCAAGATACGCTTTTTTAAACTGGCGAACCGCAGTGGTTTTGCCTGAATGCGGAATTCCTGTGACTAAACACCCCATCACTTTTGGTTTGATATTGTTAGGAGATACTTGAAACATTAAATCCATCAGTAAACACCATAGTTCATTATTCTTAGGAGTGTGAATATATTTTTCCATTAACAAGTATTCTAACTTCTCAAGCGTGGTTGGATTGAATGGATTTCTATTTTTTATATGAATTTGTTGCATTTGAATTAATCTCCTGAATAAAAATCATCCGTCCACAAGGTCGGGAGATTTTCCCAATCAATATCTTCGGGTTTATACTTCCTCTCTGTTGTATCTGATTTGACTTCCTTCACTTCAGATATCAGGAATTGTTGATTGGAACCCGATTTTCGTTCTGTTTCCTTTTTCTTCTCGTATTCTTTTCTTGATTGCCTTGTTGATATTTTTGCAAGTTTGAGCAATTCATTTCGCTTAAGTCGAGACATTTCTCTTTGATATTTAAAAGGAGAAATTCGTGATTTTAGAATCTGGACCCTGGTGTTCTTTATGCTCCTCGCGAGGTAGTTTTCTAGGAAACTGA
>CAYMLA010000441.1:0-2545 GCA_964390785.1 uncultured Bdellovibrionales bacterium
GCCGATCGCTACCCCGGCCCGCAGCTGGTTGAGAATCTCGCCAATTTTTGAATAGTTTTCATAAAATATCTGAAACATGATTCGCGTACGGTTGGATACATCTTTTTCTTTCAATGCCCGCACCCAAACATTTTTAAGAACTGCCAGCCTTTTATCATTTTACAATGGCAAAACAAGTTTTCTTGCTTTGCCTTATCTCAATGGTGATAGAACAATGGCAAAAGACGACAAACCTTCATTTATGGACTATGTGATGCCTGCCTTAAAATCATACTTTTCGGGCTACATCACAGATGCATTCAGAAACATGGAACATAAGATGGAGAAAGCAGTAGAACGAGTGCAGAAGAACGTTATGCGAGGCATCCTTATCGGATCCCTTTTTATGGGGGGTATTGCTATGCTGTTCCTTGGCATCGTATTCCTTCTTGCAGAGCTTACCATCCTTTCTCTTGGCGGCAGCTTTGCGATCGTAGGCATTGCGCTTCTTTTCGTGAGCATGCTCTTCATGCTCTTAAACAGGTGATACAACATGGCAAAAAAGACGGTGAAACGAGGTCCTGGCAGACCAAAGAAAACGGCTACAAAGGCGAAGGCAGTATCTAAGGTGCAGGCAGCAAAGCAAAAGGCGACCGACCAGGTCAAAAAGGTTAAAGCAGATATGAAAAAGGCAGAGAAGAGGGTCGCATCTCTTATCAAGAAGCATCCGGAAAAAGCTGCGCTTATCGCTGCATCAGCTGGTGCTGCTATCGGAGCGACTGTCGCATCACTTCTGAAAAGACATCGGAAGTAATTTTTCTTCTCTTTTTGATTACAGGATGTTCCCATCATAGTCCAAAATCCCCCCCCCTTGATGATCGAGAATTAACTACTGCTATTAGTGATTATGAAAAAGGATTCACTGAATTGGTCTATAATACTTCGTTAGAGGAAATTGCTGAAGTCAGTAATTTTTTTATGACTTATTATGATGCTCATCTTAATGATGATTCTTGGTTTGATACTCCCCTTTGCGATATCACCTTTGATCAAGCCTTTGAGTGGATGCCTCAAATGCAACGGCTTTTTGATGAAAAAAATAAATTTTTATTGAAAAATTGGGATAAAAATAAAAATCTTATTCTTAAACAATCTCAGGATTGTTCACAAAATTGCACTTGTTCCGCCTTTTCAAGACTATTTAATAGTGCACTCGAACAAGATAAAGCCCCTGAAATCGAAACCTCTTATCTTAAAACTGATCAGCATGCCACTGAACTCAATTACTCAAAAAGAGTTTCTTGTGTCAGAGAAAATCTAGAAAAAATCTGTGAATCGAATGTTGTTATGTTTTTAAAATCTCAAAACAAATAATGGCTGCTGCAAAACAGCCAACTTTTGCAGCAGCCATTTTTAGGCAAGCAACAAAAACAGTCAACTTGCGCGCTATACTCCAGTGCTCCCAAAACCACCAGCTCCTCGTTGACTGTCATTTAACTCCTCAACAACATTCAATTGAGCTTGAAAAACAGGACATAAAACCAATTGAGCCACTCGGTCTTGATCATGAATTGAAACAGACTCATGACCCAAATTAACTAAAATAATTTTCACTTCTCCTCGATAATCAGAATCAATTGTTCCTGGAGAATTCAATAATGTTAATCCTTGACGGATTGCCAATCCACTTCTGGGACGAGCTTGTAATTCATAGCCTACAGGAATTTCAAAACTCAATCCTGTTGGGACTAAAGCACGCTCTCTAGGATTTAATACTAGAGACTGATCTAAACAGGCTCGAACATCAAACCCACTACTGTGAGATGACTGATAAACAGGAAGTTTTCCTTTAAAATGATCAAGTTTTTTTACTTTAACATTAATCATAACACTCACTCCAAATTATTCCGTCCACTTTTCTTATTTCAATACCAGACACAATCTACAAATGTCCCTATACAGGGCCAATCACCAACATTCCTAATCCTTCTGGGTGACAATAAGATTGAATATATTCATTCATTGAAGAAATTGAAACTTGATCAATTTCACTAACAACAACATCAACAGGCCGATATTTTTTAAAAACCATTTCGTTAACAGCAATCGAATTCATACGATTTTCCATGTCATCCGCATTAAGTAAAACCTGTCCTTTTACCTGCTGTTTAAATAAATTAAACTCAGTTTTTCGAATTCCCTTATTATACAAAGAACAGATTTCCTTTTCAGTTAACGAAATAACCTTTTTTAAATTCTTTTTTGAAGTCCCCACATAAACAAACAACAAACCCGAATCAGTGAATGTTGAAAGTTGACTACTTACAGAGTAAGCCCAACCATTTTTTTCACGCAACTTTTGATAGAGACGCGAAGTCATTCCCCCACCCAAAACAGCATTCAAGATATAAGACTCAAAGCGATTCTTACTTTTAAAGTGACTTGCCGGAAGCGTAAATAACACATGAACTTGCTCTGAATCTTTTTCAATCACATCATAAACTGAATGATATTTAGGCTTAAAACGACGTATTTTTTCTATCTTCTCTCGCACAGAAAACTCTTG
>CAYMLA010000442.1:0-2532 GCA_964390785.1 uncultured Bdellovibrionales bacterium
TTTAACATAAATTGCGCTGCAAGAGGATTTGAGCATGAGATTTGAGCGAAGCCAACGAAAAAGTTGGCTGTTTTGCAGCTTGCCTAAAGTGGCTGTTGCAAAGTAGTCAAATACGAGGCGTGCGAGTTCAAATCAAACGAGTCGTACATTAAGTAGAGGTAAGCAATTTTATTTGAATAATTATAAAGAGCTTTCAGAAGCTCTTTTTTTGTTTTTGATTCTCTCTTTCGCAAAACAAGACAGGAACGCTTATTGTTTTTATAAAGGCCTGTTTTTTAATTGAGTTGTCCTCGCGATACCGTGGAGTTCATTGTATGGGATACAAATTTATAGATGAAGTTAAAGTGTCTATCGCCTCGGGAAAAGGGGGGGCGGGATGCATTAGTTTTCGTCGTGAACTTTTTGTTCCAAGGGGTGGTCCCGATGGTGGTGATGGCGGACGCGGAGGCAACGTCCTATTGAAGGTGGATTCTCGCATTAATACTTTGATCGATTTTATGCCCAATAAACTTTATAAAGCGAAAGATGGTTTTTCTGGAAGTCCTCGTAATTGCACCGGCGCACAAGGGGAAGATCTTATTTTATTTGTTCCTAAGGGAACTTTGGTTAGAAAAACTGATGGTGAATTGATTGTTGATATGGGACTTTGTGATGAGTTTTTGTTTTTAAATGGCGGGCGAGGCGGTAAGGGAAACACGCATTTTAAATCAAGCGTAAATCAAATTCCTCAAAAAGCACAATCCGGTGAAGAGGGTAAACACGTTGATGTGACTTTAGAACTTAAGTTATTGGCCGATGTTGGTTTGATTGGTTTTCCCAATGTGGGTAAGTCAACGTTAATTTCGCGTTTATCTTCAGCTCGTCCTAAAATCGCAAATTATCCTTTTACAACATTAATACCTCATCTTGGTGTTGTTCGTGTTGGAACTGGACGTTCCTTTGTTGTTGCAGATATTCCTGGATTAATTGAAAAAGCGCATGAAGGTCATGGATTGGGACATCAATTTTTAAAACACGTTGAAAGGACAAGAGTCTTTGCTCATTTAATTGACGTGAGTGAATTCGCTTGTCATGATCCATTGACAGCCTACAAACTTATTAATGAAGAGCTTTATCAATATGATTTAAAAAATGAAGCCGTTGTTGAGGGCTATTGGGCGCTGTCAGGACGAAAACAGTTGATTGTGTTAAATAAAGTGGACTCCATTTCGGATGATAAAAAAAATGAATTAAAAATTCGATTTAAAGCAGAAGTTGGAGAAGAACCAATGATTGTATCTGCAGTAACAGGTGAGGGCTTAAAAGAATTAGTTGAGGTTTTATCAACGCTTGTTTTTGAGGAGGAAGAGCATGAATAGAGTGGGCTTATTTGGTGGAAGCTTTGACCCAATTCATCAGGGTCATCTTAATAGCTTAAATTTTGTTTTTGAAAAAGCCGGGTTGGATGTCATCAAGGTGATTCCTGCATTTAAAAGCCCTTTAAAGCCTGCTGTTGAAGGCCCGACACCTGAACAAAGACTTGAAATGGTTAAACTTGCATTAAAGGGTTATGAAGATCGATTTATCATTGACGATCAAGAGATTCGTCGAGGGGGTGTGAGTTTCACAATAGAAACATTAAAAGAGATTGAAAAACAATACCCCGAAAGTGACCTTTATTTAATTATTGGTTTAGATAAATTTTTTGAATTGAATAAATGGAAAAATTATAAGGAAATTTTATCGATGACTCATTTGATTATAACGAGTCGTCCTAGATTTGATTTTCCCATTAATAAAGATGAACTTCCTTCATGGTTGAAACCCGATGTGAGTGATTTTGAATTTGGTTTTATGACTTTACAATCAGGCAAATCAATTCAATTTTTACAATTAAGCGATGTTGATATATCCGCAACTCAGCTCAGAAAAAAGGTGCGAGTAGGACAATCTCTTGATCGATACTTAAATTTGGATGTCGAAAAGTACATCAAGCATAATAATCTTTATGGGTCTGCTCAGGTTAAAATTAAAAGTTATGAGGACTTTACTCGATACTGTGCCAATCTTTTATTTGATAAAAAAGGAATTAATGTAAGAGCTTTTGATCTTCGTGAGTTGGATGCGTTGACAGAATATGCTCTTATTTGTTCCGGAACAAGCACACGTCACGTGACTGCAATTTCTCATCATGTTATTGATTTTGTTAAGGACGAATTTGGAGTTTTACCTTATAACATTGAAGGCCTAGGAGAAGGCCGTTGGGTTGTTCTTGATTATGGTTCATTGATGGTTCATTTATTCTATGATTATGTTCGATTGGCTTATCGTTTAGAAGATCTCTGGACTGGAGGAATAGACATGAAAGTTCAAGATCCCTTATTGAATCAAGATTCAAAAAAAGAATTTATTGCTGAATAAATTTCTGTGTCGGACAGGAACAAAAAGCTTCTTTTTTTGCGGACACGCTCTTTTTATCAAAAAAAACAGACAGTTACATAGTGCTTGTTGCGAAATAGATTTAATGGAGATGTGCCATTAGTTTTACTTATA
>CAYMLA010000443.1:0-2526 GCA_964390785.1 uncultured Bdellovibrionales bacterium
GACGCGTGTTTCTTCTGTGTCTGAGCTTATATTTTTGATAATTGCTCGAATAACAATAAAATCTGCACCAGGAACTAAAAAAGATAAAACGGCTACTTTTTCAAGATCAATTCTCTCTTTAACAAAATCATTAACACACAAGCTAATTCCACCTTCTCCAATTTCATAGGAATTAAAAATTTGATAACTTCCCTGAAATAAAAATCCAACTCTTCGTCCAAACGAACGACGAGGAAAACGACGAAATTGTTTTTTAGCAACAGCAAGATTCAATAAGCCCTCCAAAATCAAATTCTTATCGAAAAAGATTCAGGAACTATTTAATTTTCAATTTTTTGTCAAAATTTTATAACATCCTCTTCTCCTTTAAATTGTTTTAGACAAATTATAATATTTAGCTTGAAAATCTTATTTTTTTAAGACAGTTTTTTGTTAAACCAAAGATTCAACCCAATAGAAAAGGGACTTGCACTATGACCTCAAACAAATGGGACCATCGTTTTCTTCATCTTGCTTATGAAATTGCTAAATGGTCTAAGGATCGTTCAACCAAAGTAGGGTGTGTAATCATCGGTCCTGATCGTGATCCACGATCGTTTGGCTATAATGGATTTCCACGAGGCCTCAATGATGACGTTGAAGAACGTCATCAAAGACCACAAAAATATGCTTGGACTGAACATGCTGAAAAAAATGCATTAGCCAACTGCAATCGCGTTGGAATACCCACTAAAGAGTGTTCTATTTATATTACACACTTTCCCTGTTCTCATTGTTGTCGCATGATCATTCAGTCCGGAATCAAAGAAGTCATCGTTGATGAAAATTCCTTATCTGTCGGGGATTACGGCACGCGTTGGAATGAAGATCTAGAAATTGCTCGAGAAATGCTTAATGAAGCCGGAGTTATTGTCAAATTGATCTCACTCCAACCCAATCAATAAAATCTTTAAAAAAACGTTTTGATTTTTTACAAATTTAATCTCTAAACGATTTTTGCCAAATTTATCCTTGTCTCAAAATGAACTCTCTTAATTCGATCAAAGACTTGTAAAAAGACACTCCCCCCCCAAAGTGGACAATGCATTGCATAATTTAAAGATAGCTGTAACAAATTGAAATTTTTAAAACCCACTTTTTATGCAGATTCGTTAAATCGAAGGGGGCTTCATGATAAAAAATCTTTTAATCCCAATTTTTAATATCAAAATTTTTATCTACTTCTTCTTGTTTAGTTTTCTTGTTGCATGCAGCAATGAAATTCAACTCGAAGAAGCTCAAAGAACTTGTAACCCTCCTCAGTCTTCGGCTCGCTATAATAAAACTAATAAAGGACCTGTTATCCTTGAACCAAAAGAAGAAGACTTTGTTAAAGAAGAATTTATCATAAAAGGAACTTGCGAATCAGGTTATACTGTAGAAATAATTGCAGAAGGTTTATCGGCTCCCCTATCAACTGATTGCTGGGAAGGAGTATTTGCAACAACAATTAGGCTTAATGGACAAGATGGAACAAAAAAAATTGAAGCTTTACAATCTCTAGAAGGTTCATCATCAAATCTTGATCGAATCTGTTTTTACAAAGACGCCACTCCACCTGACGTTAAAATTATAAAAGAAAATGAAACTCTATCCTTAAATAGAAATTCTGTAACTGTATCTGGAGTCTGTGAAAATGGTCTTGACGTTCATTTAAGTGGTCCTTACTTAGAAAATGACCTTTTGGTTCAATGTCAAAACGGAAAATTTACTCACCTTGTTGAATTGATCGGAACAGATGATGTAAAAGAAATTATAGCCACTCAAACAGACCGCGCTGGAAACACAGGAAATGATAATAGATCATTTATCGTTGACACAACATCTCCGATTATTACAATTCTTTCTCCCGAATCAAATTCATTATTTTCATCAAGTTCTTTTAATCTCATTGGTTCTTGTGAGGCCAACCTTGATGTTGAAATTTTTGGAGATCTCATTTCTTCTCTTAAAACAAAATGCACAGAAAATGGAGATTTTTCTTCTCAAATTACACTCTCGCAAAATGATGAGCCGAAAACAATTAAAGTAAGACAAATTGATGAAGCTGGAAATGTTGGAAACGATCAAAGAGAATTTCTTAAAGATTCTATTCCTCCAAAAATTCAGATAACAAGCCCCTCTGTCAATTATAATAGCACAGGTATAATCACCCTAATTGGAACTTGTGAAAATAACCTCAACGTCCATATTGGTGGAACAGGCAATGCAACTCCACAAACCACTTTTTGTCAATCAGGAGCTTTTACTCATATTCTCAGATTAACTGATCCTGACGGAGTTAAAACGATTGAAGTATTTCAAATTGACCTAGCTGGAAATAAAGGAGAAGACAAGCGAAATTTCATCCGTGACACTACTCCACCATTTATTACCATTGATTCACCAAAAGCAAATAGTACTGTTTTTGGATCAACAAAAATTCAAGGCCGATGCGAAAAAAATCTTAATGTAACAATGAGTGGTGAGTTTTTAAATTCTCCTCAA
>CAYMLA010000444.1:0-656 GCA_964390785.1 uncultured Bdellovibrionales bacterium
TTGGATAAGCATTCGTTAAATAACTGGTAGTAGCATTAGCCCCTTCAACCTGTACGTCTTTCATCACAAAAAATAACTTAGGCATAGCGAGTCACCTCTTCTTTCAACGCTGTAACAAACTGTTCAGTCAAACACGCTTTGGCATAGTCTTGATTTCGCATCGATTGCAAAATTAATTCCTGCCAAAATGCCATCACGTCGGCTTTTCCTAATCCTTTGGATTTTGGCGCAAAAATTCCCTGAAAAACCTGCAACAATGCCGGCTTTATGGGGAAATTTTCTTGATTCGACCACAACATCTCTACATGAGAAACAGCAAATTGCAAAAGCAACCAAGAGGATTGTTGTGCCATTTTTTCACGTTGCAATTTAGGTATCTCAGGATTACTCATAACTTTTGCCGCTTGATTCAAGAGCCCACGTAGCTCAGATAAAACTAAATGTCCTTTAGTTGCCAACACATATAAAGCACGTTGATTGGCAGCATTACCTTTTGGAAACGGCATCTTAAATTGGTTTAAAGCTCCCCCTCCCAATAAATTCGTATAAGAAACGTTGCCTGGCTTAGTGCCGCCCAAAAACTTTTCGTTCAAATCTATTAACTTACCTTTCTCATAGCGCAATCGATTAAACACTTGTAAATTATGGTGATTAAA
>CAYMLA010000444.1:666-1993 GCA_964390785.1 uncultured Bdellovibrionales bacterium
AAAAGGCACTGTAATTTGTTTTGAATATCCATCAACCTCAGTTATTTCAGGCACTGCATGACTTAAATAATCTTGCAAGGATTGCACATAAGGTTTGCCATAAATCGCTTGCAGACTCATTAAAATTTCAGCTTCTAATTCCGAATGATTCGCCAAATGCACATAAACACTCTGATTGTTTAATACCAAATTTAAATGCTTATAAACACCACTTTGCGAACCATCGTAAGGCGCAAAAGTGCGCTGATTAACCCCTAAAGTAAACGAACTAATCCCCTTTAAACTCGCTCTGGAACTCGGCTTAAATAAGCTGGAATCCTCAGTGTTAATAAACCCGCGATTGCTAAAGTTATGACAACCACGAGTTTTTTCAGGGAAAACAGTTCGGTGGTTTTTTATTTCATTAAATTCAAGCATCCAATGATTTTCAAAAATGGTTAAAACAGGATCCTGCAATTTTTCAAAATTACTCAGATAGATAAAACCTTTGACATTATCGATAGAACACTCTACCCCTTCTCGAAATAAAGGCTTGACGACATCTTCAACTTTTTTTGCCTTAAACAGGCACTGTTGAGATTTTTGCAAATCTTTAAGAATTTTGTCTTTTAGCTCCTGCTTAAAATTCAACTGATCAATCAAAACATCTGTTGATATTTTATCAATACAAATTTGCATAAAAACCTCATACAATTAAATTCATTTTTAATAAACTAGCTTTTAAAAAACAAAAGTCAACATGTTTCATAGCATACCTACTTATTAATAAATACAAATTAGATACATAATTACATATATATACAGATATACAAAAGAAAAAATGAACATCATTTTAATCAATGAAAGTAAAAAGAAAGCATTGAGCCTAAGCCGCAGAATACTTGCACAATATCTTCCTAATATTGGCAAAAATGTTTATTCGGGCGCTATCACTGAAAAAGGATTGCAAGCGCTCAAAGCCGAGCTGAATTCTGTAGCGAGCAAGAATACGACAGTCGCGTGCTATAAAATTACAACGCGTTCTCGGATTGAATTGGAATGGATTGTAGGCAGTGCTGAAGATTACAGCGAAAATGGCGAATTTATGTTCCGTTATACCAGCAAAAAATTTGAATCTTTCGCCATTCCCGAACACCTGAATGACCTAAAAAAATTCTTAACACAACTGAATGTCATCACAGGTTTAGTGCATGATATTGGCAAGGGTTTTTACTATTTTCAAAATAAGCTCTCATTAACTCGAAATCAACTTAGGAAATATTTTTTGTTTCCTTCAAAATTTTTTTTTTAATATAAACCCTATCTTATGAATAATTACCATATTTTT
>CAYMLA010000444.1:2003-2525 GCA_964390785.1 uncultured Bdellovibrionales bacterium
TTGAAGAACAAATTCAAACGATTATTGAACAGATTGCCACCTTTGATTTTCTTGCCTGTTATAAGGTCAGCAAAGAACTTCAAACGAAACGAGGTCTCTTCGAAGCCATACTGCAAATCACTTTATCCCACCACCGCCTCATTTGGAATACTGACGGTGCAAACGAAACCTATGGTCGAGCCTATGATGCAAAACAACACACAAAACTGATTGAGGCTTATCAACAGCAGTCGCTTTTAATCAACGATGCAACCTATCGAGAAAAATTAAAAAACAGTTTTCAAAAATTGCTGGAAATTTATCAAGATTCACAACATCAATCCTATTTAGAAAATATTTTGGCCGAACCTCAAACCTTAGATAAACTGACGCAATACCTTCTACGTCCAGCGTTTATTTTGGCTGACCAACATTTTTCTTCTCAAAACATGCAGCAAGAGCGTTGGAATCAACATCAAACACCTTATGCCAATCTTTACACTCATCAAGGCAACCAATACTACAATCAAACCCTTGAAGAGC
>CAYMLA010000445.1:0-903 GCA_964390785.1 uncultured Bdellovibrionales bacterium
TGGACGGAAGGCTCGCTGCTGTTGAAGTCACATCAATATCTTTTGAAGTGGCTGCGGTAAAACAGCCACTAAATAAAATGATTGAATGATTGAAGATTAAAAACGAATTGTAGTTCCCAACGCAATTTGAGTGATGGTGTTACTGTCTTGGGATTCATCTTTATTATCCAAAAATTCACTGTCATTGTTTCGACTGACAGAATAGATTTTATAAACAGCTCTCAAAGAAATCTGGTCAGAAAGCTTATAAAACCCACCAAGAGCCATTTGTGTGTCTGAACCCAAAAGCTTAATATCATTATTGTCTATTGGATTTTTGAAAGTAGGCGCATCATTTTCGTCATTGCCATAGTTGATGTTTCCATAAGAAAAAGCAAATCGCCAGTCATCCATGAGATATTGAACTCCCAAAAAAGATCGTGTAAAGGCAACGTCTTTTGTGTATTGTTCAGTCCCATAACCTAAAGATAAAATCCAGTCTTGATAAGTGATTTCATCAGACACATAAAGAGATGTTTTTTCATGAGTATTGGTTCCCGTGGTTTCCATGTGAGATTCAGTTCCATAGTACAGGGATAATGCATTGGAGAAATCCTCTGATTTTAAATCATAAGTGATAAGATGATCAATGTGTTGCGTTTTATTTTTTTGAAAATCAGAAGCAGCGTTGTTATTATCTAACGCAAGAGTGTATTTAAGGCCAAAAAATTCAGGTGTGTTATAGGCAATTTGATCGTAAAAAGCACGAATAAAAATGCCTGTTCCTGTTACAGTGCCATAACCAGGCACACCAACAAAAGTAGAGTTGTTATCAAGATTATAATTTTGTGCGCTTGTGGAAGAAAAAGGATCTAGTTTGATCATTCGAAGAGTGTGTGGTGACCAGTCTTGTCCAAGAAGAAG
>CAYMLA010000445.1:913-2519 GCA_964390785.1 uncultured Bdellovibrionales bacterium
GCCCCATTGACCATCAATTTTTAGTGAAGCAATTCGGACACGAATTCGTTCAGAAGAAGAGTTAACGTCTTTATCTAAATTTGAATTGATCCCAAGCTCAATTTTATAATTAAATTGAGTTTCGGCTTCTTCTAAGCTTCCTTTGACACCAATTCGCGATTCAAAGCCATCGACATCAGTAATGGCGATCATATTGGCTTGATCAGCATCAACACTTTGTGATTGTGTTCTGATTTCTTTGTTAAGAAGGCCATAGACGGTTGGCGATTCCGCAAAAGACCAACTTGAAAAACTCAGTAAAACGATGATGAATGTTAATTTTTGCATAAAAATTATTCCCCCTTCTGGTGATTGATGGCAGCATTAAAGGAGCCATTGATTGAAATTTAAACAGTGGCAAAGTCGCAAAACAGCCAACTTGCAACAGCACACTAAATCGATGGTGATAGTATTGAATTTTTAGAAGAGTTTCAAACAATAAATTATTTTATGCAATAAGCCAGCTTGAGTCTTTGATGGAAGATTTTCTCTGTTCTTCAGGCCAAAATAAAATAGAAATTTCTTATTAAGTTCTCTGCACTTCAAAATTGACAGGGTATGTGTAACCTTTGTAACTCTCTTGTAACTTGAATGTTACGTCAAACTGATTGATAATCAGGAAATCAGTTTGAGGAGGTGTTAATGAAAAAAATATTAATGGGAAAAATTGAGTTTTTTGAAAAACTAGGACATCTAACCAATACAGGGGTTCCCATTCGAAATTCAATGGATATTTTATCAAGAGAACTTCACACAGAAGAACTTAAAAAAGAGGCAAAATTTATTCTTGATGGAATAAACAAGGGCAAGAAGTTTTGTGATTGTGTTAACGCGCCGTTGTTTAATGAATATATTTTGGCAATGTTGAAGGCAGGAGAAGAAAATGGTCAATTAGACTATACCTTTATAAAAATTGCAAATTGCTTAAAAACAGAAATTGCATTCATCGATTAACTCATATGAATAAAATCTATTTTATTTATCAAAAATTGGAACGGACTAAAATCAGTGCAATAGAGTTAGAAAAAGTTCGTCTGCAAAAGAAAGATTTTGATTTGTGGTGTGATGTTGAAAAACGACAGTTGATTTTACAAGATAAAATAACGATTGATATTTTTGATAAACGAATTCTATGCAGATTGTTGTGCTATTTGGTGATGAATGCAGGGAAATGTTTTACAGCTGAAGAATTGTATCCCCCAATCTGGTGTTTAAATGTATTTGATTGTAGTGAAGAATGTGTGGTTAAAACAGCCATTTCTAGGCTTCGCAGTTTATTAAATGATAATCATAAAGACTGGAAAATCATCAAAAAAACCAAACCATCAATTTTTGGTCGACGCGGAGAGTATTACTTCAATGCAAATTTAAACTATTGCTTATTTTACCCTATTGAATATCAACTTTTTGAAAATTGAGTTAGCAACGTGAATAGAACAGTCATATTTAATTTAACACACTAAAGTTTTGTTTTGAATATTAAAACAATCAAGCTTGAGTTTTTCAAAAATTCATTTGCTGATTTATGTAAGAGTTCATTTTTCGTTGACCAAGAACTTTTATCGCT
>CAYMLA010000446.1:0-2514 GCA_964390785.1 uncultured Bdellovibrionales bacterium
CGAAGTGAGATTTGAGCGAAGCCAACGAAAAAGTTGGCTGTTTTGCAGCAGCCACGAGTTAGAAGGGTTCTAACTCTAACTTAAGTGGCCTATGATCTGAAATATTCAAATTAAGTACAATTGCTTTTTTAACTCGAAATCCTCTTTGAAAAACATGATCAAGATCTAAAAAAAATCGATCCTCATCAAAAAAAACATGCTCTAAACCCAATAAACGTGTTTTATCTTTTAAATAAGCAAGACGTCTTTTATTCCATGTATTAAAATCTCCAGCCCAAATAAGAGGACCTTGATGTTCTTTGATATGATCACAAACCTGATCAATTTGTTCATAAAATGCTCCATTCATCTTAAAATTAAGAGCATGAATATTTACAATTAACACATCTTGACCTTTAACAAGATCGTTAAAAATCTCAACACTCGCTAACTTTGGAGTTCCAAATATTGGCTCAGTTTGATCAGATATAAGCTTTTCAGAATAGATAAGATTAAAATTTGATAAGGTTCTTAATCCTGTTGAAAACGAATCATTCAACCAACTCAAGTAAAAGGCATCATAAGAAAAACCTTTTGAAGTAAACTCCTCTCCTTTATACAAAATCTCTTCCTGAAGTAAAACTAAATCAACATCGTTAATGAGTTTATTCCAAAGTTTAGAATCCCAACCTTTGTTTTTCCTTTTTTGAATGTTAAAAACAAGCAAATCAATTGAAGTCTGACCTTGTCTATTAACAGCAGCACTCTCCTCTATAGAACAAAATCCTGTCCTGCAATCAAAAACAAAACTAAAACAAAAAACACTAATAAAAAATGATTTAAGAAATGATGAATAAATAATTGATTTTCTCAAAAAACTGAATCGAACTTTTTTCATTAAAAATCTCCTTTTTTTAATGAATAAAAAACATGGCAATAAATTATCTATTTACGCAAAATACCATACCATTTTGTATAAATTCAATCTCAATGAAGCATTGAATCACTGAATCAAACAGAATTCTAACTCAAACCTAAAGTGGACTCTACTTCGATTCGTTCACATTTTGTTAATATTAAAAAATCAATTTTTGTTAAATAAAAGAAGACAATCATCAATCTGTCACTGGAAAGCCTGAAGACTCAACCACTTGCCGTCACTGTCGAGGTTCGGCTTTAATTCTTAAGTTGCAACATATAAATCAAATGAATTAATTTGAACATTTTACAAACATCTTCATAATTTAAACCAAACTTGCATTATATTTAATTTATTTCTATTTTCAATTTTTGAAAGTAACAGAAGCTTTCTACTATATAGTCCGTAACGAAAGAAATGAGACATCATCTGCTTGATCTTTCTTGCTGGAATCAATTTGCTCCTCCTCAAATTAGCTATAGGCTAGTCCTTCGTCGTCGCGCATTGATTCCAGCTAAGAAATATCTAAACAGCTAATGTCTCATTTCTTTCGTTACGGACTATATAGTGGCTGGTGTGAAATAAAAAAAATAGCTGGTGATAAGTGTTCTGTAACTTAAAAACAAAATAAAGGAGGGGCTTCGTTTTGAAACAACTATTTTATCTTATTGCATTGATTTTATATGCCTGCAATTGTTTTGCAACATCACAATCCGATGTAAACATAAAAATACCAAACACAATTTCTTACGCAGAAGTTAAGATAATTGATTCAAACTCACAATTTCTTAGTCTCCTCTATAATTCTTCAATAGACACTAAGGCATTTGATTCGTTTCAAGAAAATATTTTAATCTCTCTACTGCCTTGGAAAAATGACAATTCTGTTAATAAAATTCCAATCAATGAAAAAAACAACTATGTTTACAATGGAAAAATTCTCTACACACAATACTCATGGAAGTTAGATTTTGAATCTCCTAAGTTAATTGAACAAAATGAACCAATAGAATTGGTAAAAGAAATTTTTAAAGGTTTTAAAGTAAGTAAAATTAATCAATCTGACACACAATTTTCTTTCCAAAAAAATGTTTTTTTTGGCGTTAAACTTAAATACAATTTAAGCTGGCTAGACATCACAGATTCGATAAATGAAATTATCGTAACAAGTGACTCTTACAATCAAGTCTATAAATCTGAAAATCATGAAGAAGTCTATGTCCTTTATTCTTATGATTTTAATCTTGTTGCACACTGGTGTACAAATATTCTGATCCACACTAAAGACGAAAACAAAAACTCTGTGTTTTTCCTTCTTCAATATGTTGCTCCTACAAATTCAACTTTTTACAAATCAGAAATTACAAATCAAAATAGGGGACTCATAAAGAATTTTCGATCACTGGTTTATTCAATTAATAATCTTTAAGCTAAAAGCGAAACGAAGCAGAGTCCGCGCGCAATAAAATAAACTCATCAAACTCTAACAAACAAGACACAATCAACTTAAAAATCTCAATTTAACGTCTATTGCAACGTGGCTATTTTTCAATAACCATTGTTTACTATAAGACTCCCAAATCTCGTTTTTTTAAGCAAATTTATCATTACGCAAT
>CAYMLA010000447.1:0-2508 GCA_964390785.1 uncultured Bdellovibrionales bacterium
AGAAAAAATCAACCAAAAAGAGACTAATGATAATTTTTTCCGACTATTTAAATTATTGTCGGGTTCGACCAAAGTGTTTTTCTTCGATTCAAGCTTCCTAAAATCATGAGTTTCCGTAGGGAAAAACGAACATCAATCTTGAGGGAAAAATTCCAAGATTATTACTCTGGAGAATGCCCATTTTGTGGCCATAAAATCTATAAAATTATCGATTCTTGGACAAAAACGGTCCCCCAAATCGGTGGACCCGCGTGGAAAGTTTTCGTGGAGATCGAAATGAAGCGAATCAAATGTCTAAATCACGACTGCACGATGGTTTACACCCCAGAACACCCTGATTTTCCAAAAGGACTTCAATTTTCCCTTGATGTGGTTGAAAAGGCATTGAACCAAGCACATCATGATAATATGTCCACAATAGTAATTGCAGAGCAACTGTTAAGGCAACATCAAGTAGAAGTAAGCCCAAAAACGGTCCAAAGTTGGATAAATAATTATTCTGAAGAATTCTTTCAGGATTACTTCCGTGCTCACCAAAATACTGCAGCAAATGATTTTAAAGCGATTACCATCGATGGGACGTGGTTCAAACAAGGAAAAGACGTTATTGGAAAAAAAAAGCTTGCGCAATCCTACTCGGTCACCAAGCTTCCGGGCGGACATTACTTACTGACATGGTGGGAGTAGAAAATGCAACGACTATGACGAATACTCTTATTCATGCCAAAGAAAATTTAAATATCATACCAGAAATTATTGTACACGACCTTTCACCAAATATTTTGGCCGCGGTAAAGAATGTCTTTTCGGAAGATCATTCTGCAATTGATCCTTTCCATGTTATGCAGGAGCTTAATCGGGCCATTATGAAAGACTTAAGTCGATATCAACGAAAAATATATAGCGATCGAATAAATAAGCTAACGAATTTACGAGATATGGTCACAAAATACCAAAAACAGAAGATAACCTTTGGAGAATGGGAATCTCAACTCAATGAAGACGATTTTCGAGATGAATTGGATATAAACATCCTTCTTTGTTGTTCTATTACCTCAGAATTATTGCAAACGTTAGAAATTCAAGATAACCTCATATTTTTTGAAATATTACGGCAAAATATTAATTATTATAAACAAGATTATCATCCTGAAGTGATTCAATTAGCAATACAGTTAGAGTCTAAATTACCTAAAAGAACAACCTCTGATAAAGCATGTATTCGAGTAAAATCGGAAGTACTTCGAAAGCTGAAGTCATTTTATCTCGGTTTTCGGAAACCCATCACGAAGGAGAAGATACGGTTTAATAAGCAACGATATGTCCTGTTTTATCAACCTGAGAATTTAACGGAGAAAAGAATCGAAATTCTTAACGAATTTCTTTCTGATCACCCCAATTTAAACCAATATCGAGATTTAACACTGCATGTTGGATCCATTTATCGATTACCACAAAATCAGATACATAACGAATTAATTGCCGATATTCATATATCTTCAAAATGGGGAGATAAATTAAAAGCATGTATGAAAACTTTTAAGAAAAATGTCAAAGCAATTCTTCGATTTCGCGAATTCTTTGAAAATCATCCTGAATTACCCAAACGCTGTCGTGCAAATATGGAATATTCCAATCCTCGAGTAAAACAGATTTTTCGGTCCGGGAAGAATCTCAAGTCCATGAATCGGATTCAAAATGAACTTAAGTTGCAGATTGGAGGAGAAGTGAGAAATTTATTATCTGCTTAAATAGTCGGAAAAAAATATCAATAGTCCAAAAAGAATGAATCGACCAAAAAGATCACGAAGGAAAGAAAGAAACCGTAATAAATCAATTATACCGATCGAATAAACCCATTTACGATAAAAACAACAGTCTTGAAAGAAGGAATCCCTATGGTAAGTCACATATCACCAAATCCAATCGAACCGATAATTTCAGCGATTAAAACCGTCTTAAAACATAAAACCATTCCAGAAAAGGTAGAAATTTTGAATGCTATAAAATCGCAAGATCTTATATCAAAATTTATATCTATAATAAAATGGCGGCGGTTCTCGAGGGAAGTTGACCATAATGTCTGAGATTTGTCAGATAATGATGGGCAGTGCTATAAGTACGCTTGCAGGTAATTTTCCTTCCATGATTTGGATATAAGAAGGCGAGATAATTATTCTTCTCCCGTTTATATCATCCAAATTATAACTTCGCCTTTCCTTATAAATCTAAACATTCAAGTAGTCAGAATTTCTACTAGTAATTAATTTAATATGACTCAAGTTTCAATGGATAAAGAATTGGCGGTCGATTTGATTAATGAAAAACTTCGATCGATCAGTCATGAGATTGATGTGATTTTACGAAAGTGGAATTATGATTCCATTGACCTATTTCTCGCTCATACAAAGAGTGGAAAACTACGAAACTCAGAAGATGATGCAATTGTTCTTGAAAATCTTGTAGACGATCAAAAAGATCTTCGACAATTGAAAAAAAACTGGGATC
>CAYMLA010000448.1:0-1495 GCA_964390785.1 uncultured Bdellovibrionales bacterium
ATTTGCTTAAACAAAATTTTTTTTTAAGATAAATTCTATAATTCGATGAATTATTTAATAGCTGCTGCAAAACAGCCACTATTTATAACGGAATGACTTTTTTAAAATGACCCATTTTATTGGCTTCACTCAATTCTTAATAAAACAAGCTTCATATAGAGATTCTTCATTGTTATTTCTATATCGTGGCTGGTACAAAATAAGAAAAGTAATTATTAATAATAGGAGTTTATAGCCTTAAATTTGACTTTTTAACAAGAGTCTCTCATTTTTTTAATTGACGAGGAGTAAAATGAAAAACATTGAAACAACGACTGAAATGCTAGAATCTGTTTACCAAAAATCAAAACGCAATCTTGGGGTCATTAGGAAAAGACTTAATCGCCCTCTCACTTTAGGTGAAAAAATTCTTTTTGGACACTTGTCCGATCCTGAAAATCAAGATTTAAAAAGGGGAGAAAGTTTTTTATTGTTAAACCCTGACCGAGTTGCAATGCAAGACGCAACAGCTCAGATGGCCTTGCTTCAATTTATGCTTTCTGGTCGTGAAGAATCCGCTGTTGCAACAACTGTTCATTGTGATCACCTTATTAAAGCTCACCAAGGGAAACAAGATGACCTTAAAGCTGCCAATCAAGAAAATAAAGAAGTCTATCAATTTCTTGAATCCGTCTCAAGTCGTTATAACTTAGGATTTTGGAAACCTGGAGCTGGTATTATTCACCAAGTGCTTCTTGAAAATTATGCCTTTCCGGGAGGGTTAATGATTGGTACAGATTCCCATACACCTAATGCGGGTGGGCTTGCCATGTCTGCTGTTGGAGTTGGAGGAGCTGATGCTTCTGATGTAATGGCTGGTTTACCTTGGGAAGTTAAAAATCCAAAAATTATTGGTGTTCACTTAAAAGGAAAACTCTCCGGATGGGCTTCCCCAAAAGACGTCATCCTTTATATCTTAGGGCAACTCACCGTTAAGGGTGGAACAGACAAAGTGATCGAATACTTTGGTGAAGGGACTTCAACAATTAGTTGCACTGGAAAAGCAACGATCACCAATATGGGTGCGGAACTAGGGGCGACTTTTTCTGTCTTTCCTTATGATGAACGCATGAAAACTTATCTCAATTTTACTCATCGTTCAAAACTTGCTCAAATTGCTGATCTAAACACAGAACTTCTCTGTGCTGATTCTGAAGTATTAAACCAACCAAATAAATACTACGATCAAGTGATTGAAATTGACTTGTCACAAATTGAACCACACCTTGTTGGCCCTCATTCTCCTGATCTTGCACACCCCTTAAGTCAAATGACTGAACGATGCAAACAAAATAATTGGCCAACCCAAGTTTCCGCTGGGCTCATTGGGTCTTGCACGAACTCCTCCTATGAAGATTTAGGAAAAGCCAGTCATGTTGCACAACAAGCACTCAATGCTGGTTTAAAAGTTAATCTCCCATTTTTAATTTCACCCGGTTCAACACTAATTGAAAAA
>CAYMLA010000448.1:1505-2505 GCA_964390785.1 uncultured Bdellovibrionales bacterium
GACAGTCCAAAACATTATCTCAATTCGGTGGACGTCTTTTAGCTAACGCTTGTGGTCCTTGCATTGGACAATGGCAAAGAGAAGACAAGAAAAAAGGCGAAAAAAATGTTATTCTCACTAGCTTTAATCGAAATTTTAAAGCTAGAAATGACGCTAATCCTGAAACTCTTAGTTTTATTGGCAGTCCTGAAATCGTCACCGCTCTCACTTTAGCTGGAAGATTGGATTTTAATCCCTCAAAAGATTTTATCAATTCCAACGATGGACAAAGTGTTCAATTATCTCCCCCTGAATCTCCTGAGCTTCCTTCGCAGGGATTCATTTCTGATTCTGACGGTTACCTGGCACCACAAGGTAAAAATACAGAGATCATGGTCAGTAAAGATTCAAAACGCTTACAAATTTTAAAACCTTTTGATGAGTGGGATGGAAAAGACTTTGTAAAATTGCCTTTACTTGCAAAAATTCAAGGAAAATGCACAACAGATCACATTTCACCAGGTGGACCTTGGTTAAAATTTAGAGGGCACCTCGATAACATTTCAGATAATATGTTATTGGGAGCAGAAAATGTTTTTTCCGGTGAAACTGGAAAAGGGAAAAATCTACTCACTGGTGAAACTCATGTTGAATTTGCTCAAATTGCTCGAGCATATAAAGCAAAAAATCAAAAATGGATCATTATTGGTGATGAAAATTATGGAGAAGGATCTAGCCGTGAACACGCAGCCATGTCTCCACGATTTCTAGGCGCTGGTGCCGTTTTAGTTCGAAGTTTTGCTCGAATTCACGAAACAAATTTGAAAAAACAAGGCGTTTTAGCTCTTCATTTTGTTAATCCAAGTGATTATGACAAAGCAAAAGAAGACGACCGAATTTCTATTACAGGTTTATCAGAGTTAACTCCTGGAAAAAATTTAGTTGTCACCTTTCATCACGCTGATGGATCAAGTGAGCAAATTGAAGCTAAACACACTTATAATGAAGAACAAATCAAATG
>CAYMLA010000449.1:149-2504 GCA_964390785.1 uncultured Bdellovibrionales bacterium
GCGGTTGCACTGGCTTTTGAGGCTTGATCGGCTTATGCGGTTGCACTGGCTTTTGAGGCTTGATCGGCTTATGCGGTTGCACTGGCTTTTGGGGCTTGATCGGCTTATGCGGTTTGATTGGCTTATGCGGTTTAATCGGCTTGATCGGCTTATGTGGCTTATGGGGCTTGATATAACCATCGGGCTGACAACGAGACCATTTAACCTTTGTGTCTTGATCAACAACATAAATGTCACCATTCAAACATTTGTACCGTGTTACCAAAATGGAATGAGCAATTCGAACACCACGTCTTCCATCAGGCAAGAAACAAACCTGTTTCGTTTTATCAATTGTTTTTGTATTGCTCCAAGTGCTACCATGCCAGTGAGAGTATCCACAATTTTTCGTTGCTTCGTAGCAATGACCAACTTTATATAAAAATTCCCCTTTTTGAGTTTGTCCAGTCGAATAAGAAATGCCATTATCACAGTAAAATTCTTCAAGCTTTATGAAATATTCTGTAACAAAACCGCCTTGAGGACACCAATAAATTTCTGATAATTCACCTGATTTTTCAAACCAAGAATCACCAGATTGATGATAACCACAGTTTTGAGGTGCAGGCTCACAAAATCCTTCCGTTCCCAAATAAGAACCGGCTTCTTCACTGATAATATGAGCTGTTCCATTTGAGCATTGTTTTTGAGTTTTTCTTTCATAAACGTAACTTTTTTGTCCACCCCAAGGACATTCCGCTGGAAAATACATTGGGTTATAAGAGTCTGTTTCCCACCAAATCTCACCGTCTTTATATTGTCCGCATCCAGTGGATTGATTAATGTCTGGAAAAACAGAAGAAAGTGAATAAACAAATGCTTCTGAACGATAATGCCAACCTAATTTTCCTGCGACCTCTTCAACTTGTCCACAATCAACGAGAACGAGATCGCCATGCAGGACCAGCTCCATTTGTTCTATTAAGGATTGACAAGCTTGATTATAATTGTCACGCGCTTGCTCACGTGAAACTTGCCATTTTAAATTTTGATTCTGAAAATCTTCAATAAAAACTAATCCACCATCAACACGAAAACCATTTGCAACATAAACTTGAGGCAAGTCAGTTCCAATTGTTACCCATGAGGCAAACTGCGCACGATCAGTTTTTTCTAAAATCTGCTCAGGTTCACCACAATCAAAATCAATGAGTTTATCACCCAATTTTAAATAAGCTTGTGCTTCAACTTCTTCACAACGTTGAGACCAACTTTTAAAAGCATTTTCTTCAAAGCCGCCATCTTTTTGATCCATTGGGTAGCTTGATGAATCCCTAAATTCAAGACCTTGAATAAAAATTTCCAAATCACCAACAACAGAATTTACTTCTTTTTCTGAGATGGCCTGAGTCGTTTGATATCCAAACAACAGACATAAAACAATTGATAAAAACTTAAACTCTTTCACTTCCCCCCCTTTGATTGAAATTAAAATTTATTTTGACACCAATTCAAGATTTCGTTCTAATAAAAGCAATATGCAAGCCAGCTCACAACCGCATGATTGGAGTCACACTGACTCTAAAATCATTTAAACGGAAGGATCACCAGATCATGACTCAATCCGTTATTTCAAAACGCTGGGCGCTGTTTGGCGCCAGTCGTGGATTGGGCAGAGCAACATACTGTCAACTCATTCAAAAGAACTCCATCGATTCTTATTTGCTTTTTGCGCGAAAAAAAAATCGACTCGATGAGCTCACTGCCCTCTGTAAAAAAGCATCTTATTGCACAATAGACTTTACACAATCGATTGAAGATAAAAATTTAATTGATAAAATTAATTCCTTTGCACCAACTCATCTCATTTATTTTGCTGCCGGTGGACCGTTTGGAGCTTATGAAACTAAACAATGGAAAGATCATCTCTGGGCTTACCGTCTTAATTTTTTATTTCCCGCATGGTTACTTTATGAATTGCTTAAAAATAATACCTCTTGTCAACAAATCACTTTTATTGGTTCTTCTGTTTGTGAAACAAATCCAGACCCAAATGCATCAAGTTATGCTTCTGGAAAAGCAGCTCTTATGAAACTAATTACCTCCATACAAATAGAAAGAATTCAAAATCAACAACCCTTACCGGATATTCGATTACTTAGTCCTGGCTATCTTGACACTGAACTTCTCCCCAAAAATGCTTGGCCTCGAAAAACACCGGAGCTGATTTCAAATCCTGATTTCATTGCTAAAAAACTCATTTCATGGTTAAGTGATGAAGAGCAGGTGTTGACTCATCTGACTCTTAAATAATGGCCGCGGCAAAACAGTCAACTTTTTCGTTGGCTTCGCTCAAATCTCACTGCGACGTACTTA
>CAYMLA010000450.1:0-2502 GCA_964390785.1 uncultured Bdellovibrionales bacterium
AGAGATTTTATTTGGGATTTAAAAAGTGGAAAACAAAGCAAGCTTAGTCGTTATCGTTTAAGTGATAATTATTTGCGTTTTTATTTAAAATATATTGCTCCGAATCGTGTTAAGATTGAAAAAGGGAATGTACCTGCTTCCATGTTGAATAACCTTCCAGGATGGGAAGGTATCATGGGTTTGCAATTTGAAAATCTTGTTGTCCACAACTTTAAAACCCTATGGAAAATGTTAAACATCCCAGAAGAAGAAGTTGTAATGGATGGACCTTTTTTTCAAAGTCGAAAAGCTAATCAGCTAGGCTGTCAAATCGATTACTTGATCCAAACTCGTTTTCATAGTCTGTATCTGTGCGAAATTAAATTCTCAAAGGACCTAATTGGAAAAAAAATTATTGATGAGATTGAGGAAAAAATTAAACGTTTAAAATTGCCAAAGCGTTTTTCAATTAGACCAACTCTGGTTCATGTAAATGGGGTAGAAGATCGTGTTTTAGATGAAAACTACTTTGATAAAATAATCGACTTCAGTCAACTTTTAAATTGAGAACATGGACATTTCTCTGGAATGACAGACATGTATTTTATAAAGTAATTAGTTGAATTTTATTTGGGGATGGAAAAAAACCTTTACGGTTGGACTACAGACCTCGAACCTTGCAATCTATAAATTTTTACGGCTACCTGTATACAGTTCTTTTAAATTCTGACGATTTTTTTTGTCGGATAAATAATTATTTGTCACCTTAAATTCAATATAGTTAGACCATTTACCAGGTGAATGAAAACGCCCCCCAAACGTAGTAGAAATAAAATTAGGATGCTCTTTTAATTCTTTATGAATGTTTGATTTAACCGCTTCAGAAAAATCGGGTGGAAATGAAATTTGTATAGTGGAAATTGATCTATAATTCTCTATCCATTCTTCCATATTTTCGATTGTCGCTATCTTTAATTTGCAACCAGTTTTGTCTTTAGTGTAATAAGTGTAATAAGGGCCATAATCACTTGGAACTAACTTAAAATGATGTTGATAAATATGTCCATAGCCAAATTTAGATTGAACGCCGCCGCCCTTACTATTTATTATAATTCCAACGTGATTACCGAAAGATCCTGATAGCTCCTGGTGGTAACAAATAATATCACCATCTTTAGGACTGTCTATTTCAGTATATCCATCGATTTCCCATTTTGTGAAGCTAAATTCGCTCCTTATTGAAAGACCCATTTCATCACAGACATGGCGAATGCAATCTATTGAATGTGTTTCATCGTCAGCAGCAACACGTTTTTCAACGATTCTTATATTTTCTAAGTTGCCTATTTGATCAAACGCTCCTCTGAGATATAATTCAGATAGTTCTTTGTTATACTCAGTGATTTTATTTTCAAGTTTGTAATGATTGGTTGAAAAAGCTCTCAACGACTTCTTTGAATTTAGCATGAACTCCTTGTGTGAAGATGAGAAAAAAAAGTTTGCAAGTCTAGAGATGCCATTTGAATCTGATCTTAATTTTTGAGAAGATAGCATCTGAAAACCAGATTTGGAAAAAACAGGTAGTGTTGTCGATATCATGATTTTTTCTACTGAGAGCCTTTTGCAAGTGCTTAAGTTTCTTTGTTCACAAGCAATAAATATAGTGGTTTCAGTTTAACATTTTAAGCCTAAGTTGCTTTTTTATACCATTAATAATTAGATAGAATTTTTTGACACTCTGGATTCCTAACTTTTTGAACCTTTGGAATCTTTAGATCGTAGGTAGCGATACAGTGTTTCACGGCTGATTTTCAACTTCCTAGCAATTTCACTTTTCTTTTCTCCTTCCTCAAGAAGCCGATTCAGTTCTTCGAGTTTGTCCTCATCTAAACTGGGTTTTCTTCCACTATAAACTCCTTTTTTCTTAGCTATAGCAATTCCTTCAAGCTGTCGCTCCTTGATAATGGATCGTTCAAATTCTGCAAAAGCCCCCATCATTGAAAGAAGCAGCTTAGACATCGCAGAATCTTCACCGGTGAAAGAGATATTTTCTTTTACAAACTGTATTTTTACATGTTTATCAGTCAGCTTAAAAACAATTCTTCTAAGATCATCTAAATTCCGAGCCAGCCTATCCATGCTATGAACGAAAACAACATCTCCGTCTCTGGCATAATCGATCATAGCTTCTAGCTGAGGACGGTTTGTGTTTTTTCCAGAAGCTTTATCTGTGAATTTTTTATCTAAATCCATCCCTTCGAGTTGACGTTCGGGATTTTGATCCACTGAACTCACGCGAACATAACCGATTTTCTTTCCGGATTTCATATAGGTCTCCTCTTTTGGTGCTTAACCTGTCACGATAGAGTCTAAGACCTTTGAGAGAAGCTGTCAACTTATTTCAATACCAACCCTAACGACACAGAAAATCTGTCAACCTAGGTTGTCACGATAGGGTACACCCTAAAGTGACTAGGGATTGTTATTACAATTTGAAAAGAGTTTTTGTCTGGACTTCATGAA
>CAYMLA010000451.1:0-2497 GCA_964390785.1 uncultured Bdellovibrionales bacterium
CCCACCCCGTCAAATGTATTTCACTCTATAACCGGAGTCAAAGGAATAGGCATTTATTAGTATATATGCATTTGAGACAGGATAGACCTTATATTTTTTGAAAGAAGTGCATAGAATGTGTGATTGTTCCATCCTCTTCTCGTGTGGTTAGTATTTCATTAATAAAGTCTATAAGATGCAGGGTAACGCACCGCATTAGCCAAGAATGCTGTTCTTTTAAAAAGTTTATAAAATTCATTTTAATGACTATTTTGAGACAGCCACTATTTTATGAATTGAAAAATGCGTTGCCAGAGTTCATCACCACCAATTGAGCAATAACGACGAGGATTTATTTCATCATGCAGGTTCCACTTTGTTTTTTAAAATTAGAGTTTTGCTAATTTGTCATTTAATTTCTTTGATTTTAATTTTTATTTTTTGATATTGACAACAAAATTTATAATTAGATGGATGAAGAAACGAAGATTGACCTCAATTTTCTGCCAAGTTAAGCTAGTCGTCTGTTGAATTAGCTTTTTTTATCGTTGCTTTGTCGTCGTTATATGTAGCTTTTTCTTCGCGTTTTGAAAAGACTAATTCAACAAACGACATGAAGAAATAATTTATGTTTATTATGAGGAAAAAACAAAGATGTTTTGCAAAATTTTTAAAAAAAATTTGTGGTCTTTTTTTAATTGCTTGTTTTTTTTAATTGCTGTGTTTTCTTTTATTTGGATGCTTCCTGTTTTTACTACTGAAACATTTGATCTTGATGAATCATTGTATCGACATGTTTCGAGTACGATGAAGCAAGATGGAGAATTGTTTATTCCTAAATGGGATGGGAAACCTTTTTATCATAAGCCTCCGTTATTGTATTGGTATCAAATTGCTGTTAGTTATTTAATTGATGGTTTTCAATCGGATGTTAGTTTTCATAGTGTTCGTTTGTCGAGTTTTGTTTTGTATCTAATTATGATTTTACTCCTCTTTTTATACTGGAAAAGACATCTTAAATTTGATCATCAAAAAACCATTTTTTCTTATTATTTTCAATTGAGCATTCCCGTTTTTTTGTTTTTTTCAATTTGGTATGTTGGATTAACTTCGACTGCAGGTTTGTTTGAACCATTGCTTAGTTTGGCTTTGCTCCCTGTTGCTTTGGTGTATTTCGATTTTTTCTCTGGTAAAAAACTAAATTTTCTTTTGGGAATTATTGTTGTTTCCTTTGGGATTGGTTTGGCTTTGTCTGTTAAGGGTTTGGTGGGGTTATTAATACCGGTTGCTGCAGTTGGGGTGCATTTTCTAATAACATCTTTCTTGACCAAATTCAAATTTTGGACGGATGGTCAATTTAAGCCATTTTTGATTTTGAGTGTTTTTGGTTTTTTAGGGTCCTTATTTTTTAGTTTTATTTATTATAGTTTTATTTATTTTAATAATGGAGGAGATTTTTTAAATGAGTTTTTTTGGCTTCATCATGTTCATCGGGCTTTGAATTCAATGGAGGCTCATGGTGGCCCATGGTATTATTATTTATTGATTGTGTTGTTTGGTGGAGGCGCATTTACTTCTCTTTTTTTTGTATTTAACTTGAGATTGTCATCTCGTGATTATGTTAAATATGGATTTGGTTTTAGTTGGTTTATCGCGACTTTGTTTTTCTTTTCGCTGTCTGAAACAAAGCTCAGTCATTATATTCTTCCCGCTTGGCCACCTGCGGTTTTGTCGTTGTCAATTTTTCTTCGAGATAAAAATTTATGGGCAAAAAAAGATTGGATTAATTTTGTTGCTTTATGTTCTAGCTCTTGTTTTTTTATGTTTAACCTTTATGCCTATGTCATCCTTTGTTAATGAGAATAGCATAATTCAAGTAAGAGAAGTTGTTAAGTATTTAGGAGATTGGCCACTCATAGTTCGGATGGCTTTTTTAATGATCGGTATTTTTTTTATTTTAATGACTTATTTTTTGTTTGTTTTAAATAAAATGGTTTTACTTAAGTGTCGTGATCGTTTTAACAAAGTATTTATTTTAATTGTTAGTTTAATGGTGATTGTTACTGGAGTTTTTGGCGTCGTGATTGCTCCTTATGCTGCAGAAGTTTTAGTTATGCCTTACAAGCGTCTTACTCTATGGGCGAATGCTCATGCTCCAGATTCTTCTTATTGTTTGAAAGTATTAGAGCAGCCGTCACCGACAGTGAGTGTTTATCTAAAAGGTGTTCAAAACGGTTTATGTTCGAGTTCTATCAAGCAATGGTATATTGCTCCGACATGGAAAAATAAAGAATGTTTGGTTGATGATCGTGTTATTTTACAGCAAGATCATCATTTGTTGCTGTGTGGGCACCCACTTTAGTTTAGTATTGATTAGGGTTTGGGTCGCTACAGTATTTTATTGACTTACAGTTCAATTATGCTTATCTTCAGTTTTGATGAAAACTATCGTTGTATAAATTTCAATTTTATAAAGTCTGAAATTCTTAAGTCTATTGGCTTTGAAAGAATTTTTCTT
>CAYMLA010000452.1:0-2496 GCA_964390785.1 uncultured Bdellovibrionales bacterium
CAGATATGGCTATGGGGTAGTTTTTATCTTCAAAAAGGTCGAGCTTTTTCCATTTTACTCCATCCCAAGTTTGGTAGATTCCGTTTGCTGATGCAAACATTATATTTTTAAATTTTGGGCATACAGCATAGGAATAGACGGGGAAGCGAAATACTTCTTGAGTTGAAAATGTTTTCGATTTTACTTGTGAGGCTTCATTTGGCATAACCCACCAAACATTGCCATGTCTACGAATTTGAGATTGAGCCCAAGTTTTAGTTTCAATGTCTTTAAATTGAAAAATGTGATGAGTGTTAAACTTGTTTTTTAATGGATTATAATTTGAAATAAGTGAAAGATTTTTGACAAAAATTTGTTTTGGATTAAGTTGAATTGAATCAATTTCGTTATAAGTAATTCTTTTATTTAAAAAAAGATTAAAAATTTTATTTAAGTCGATTTTTACTGTTTTCCCTTTTATAACAATGGAATGGGCAAAATGAAGAGGAGTTAAGATGTCTTTTATTGGCAGATAGCCAATTGAATTTTTATGTTTAATTTTAGCCCAATTGTCTCTAAAGTCTAAAATTGTAATTTTATCGTTAGGGTCAAGAACATGAGATGATTTTACTTCTGGTTGAACAGAAAAATATAAGGTTGATTTGTTCAGAATTAATCCCCCATTAAAAGATTGAGGAGGTGAAAGATTTTCTGCTTTTACCCATGCGAATTGAGGATTTGAATTTAAGAAAAAATAAATATAAGCCCAATTGTTTTCAGTAAACATGACTTGAACTTGTTTTTGAGAATTTAATGAATTAAAAGGTTCTTCATTAGGAAATGGGTTTTTTCTGAGAGGAGTGGTATTATTTGTTTCAGCTTTGTTACAGAGGTCTATTGCTGTGTAGACTTGCTTGGCGGGAATCCAGTGATCGTTTGATTGTTTGGATGGATCAATTTTTTGGGGTAGAGCTTTTAAGCGATTTGAATTTTGAATGTTTGAAGTTGATATAAGATATTGTGTTTTTGTGATTGTTTTTTGAAAACCGGCATTCAAACTCTCTAGTGAAATTTCTCCACTTGAAAATGAACTCGATGGATGTCGAAAGATCGGAATGCTAACGCTTGTGAGCGGGATTAAAATGGCAATTATAAAAAGAAAAAGAGCCATAAAAAAAGAGATTCCATTTTGTTCTTGATTTGAAAAAAATGTTTTAAATTTTTTTTTGAGTTTAATACCACACAATCATTATGCCAGAAAACAGCGTGAGATTACAATAGCCATAGCTTGTGTTTTTGACTATTTCGCAACAGCTACTCTTTATATTTTGTTACAGACTATGGGGAAGTGAAAAGAGATGCATCGCAAAACTATCTAAAAGTCTAGCGTTTACAATAAAATTAAGGCAAACTCTTTTTTTGGAGTAATCATGTATGAAAAAAAATATTCTTTTTTGTTTAATAATTGTAGTTGGTTTTTTTTCAGCTCAAGCAAAAGATCAATTGGGTGAGTTGAAGTTTAATGATCTTTTGCTTCAATCGACGGCCTTTGTGAGAGAACCAACTCAGGGTGGTTTTTATGTTAAAAAAAGTTATTTGTCTTTTCTTTGGCAAAATCAATCTGAAGTGAGTGGACAGTTTAAATTAGGGACATTGGATTTACGTCAGAAGCCTCGATTTTTCGATGATTCTCAAGATCAAAATGAATTTGGATTGATTGAAGCATGGATAAGCACTGAGGGGGGGGCTGGAAGTTTAATGGTTGGTTTAATCCCAATTGTGTATGGGTATGAAGGTGCGCAAGAAGAGAGTAAAAAATCTTTTCCTGATTCATCATTTTATCAATCAAGGTGGATTCCTCAAACAGATTTTGGAATTTTTTGGAAAGTTCGCCATAAAGGGTTTTCATCAATATTTCAAACCTTTAATGGTGAATCGGGAGAAGACCTTGATCAATCGATGTGGTATGCGGGGCGTTGGACTTGGGAAAACCCGTCTTGGGCGATTGGTTTTAGTGGAGTTCTTGGAAGAACCTCACCCGATTCAACAGCCTTAAGTGAATCAACTGAAATTGATTTTGATGAACAAAAATCAGCGAAAATTCGCTTGCTTAATTTTTTTCTTAAGTGGGAAGACCAAAATTTATTGACTGTTTTCGAGGGGCATTTTGGAGAAATATTTCAAGGAGATCATAAATCACAATTGACTCATGGCCGGATCGATTTTGTTTATCGTTGGTTTGAGGATTTTCATGTGTTAATGAGGTATGAAGATTATGATTTGAATTGGAATCAAGCAGGAGACAATAATAAGGTTACAAGCATCGGATTAGCTTTACTTAATCATTTTACAACATCAAATTTTTATTTTTTAGCAAGTCATAAAGACGAAGAACATAATCAAATGCCTAATGATGAGTTTTGGATTGTTTGGAGAATTAATCCTTTTTATAAATAGTGACCGCTGCAAAACAGCCAACTTTTTCGTTGGCTTCGCTCAAATCTCACTGCGACGCAC
>CAYMLA010000453.1:0-2490 GCA_964390785.1 uncultured Bdellovibrionales bacterium
TCCTGAATGTTGGATCGTATTGGAAATAATAAGATCTCCAATTTTATTAAATTCAAAATCACTAACATAGACAGTGAAAGAAATTCCATTATTTTTATAACATTTTTCAATAAAGCTGAGTTTGTTTGTGTTAATCGTGTGGTAATAAGAGCAAGATTCCGACGGGAGAGAGTGTTGCCGAAAAGGGAGTTCGATTGTTTCTCTGTTTTGAGAGACAATGAGTGGGTCTCCTTGAGTCGGTTGGTTGGGATGAGGGGATTGACATCGCTTTGTTGTTTGATTTTGAAAGTCCCAATTGCAATTGTGTTTTTGAATTCGTTCACAACCGAATTGTTTAATTCTTAAGAAGTAAGGATAAGCGTCGTTAAGGCTAAATTCAGAAATGTAATCATTACTGAAATCAATGCATATATCTGAAAAAGCAGGAGCAATCCAAGGAGTGAAGCTTCGATCATTTAAATGCAGGTTGAGTATTCCTTTTCTTTTTGTCATATAAAAATTAAATTCTGTTAAATTGCGTAGAGTTCGCTGGTCTTTTTCGGAAATGTTTTGTTTGAGAGAATGAATAAAATCGGGACAAGATTCAGAATTAGAAAGGTCTTCAATAAGTCGAACAGAGAGATTTTCATGATTAAGAGTAAATTGATATATGGAGTCGTTATCTGTTTGATTGGGTTGAATATTAAAATCAAAATCAAAAGCTTCAATTCTAAATCGACAATATGTAGGATAATTCAGTTGAGACATATTTAAAGATAAAGGGGATGGATGAATTTGAGTTTGAGCGTCTTCAAAGGGTGCAATTTGAGCATAAGCGGCTTCAAAAATAAAGTGTTTGGGTTCATTTTGAATCAGTATTCGGTTCACTCGTGGGGTGTCCTTATCGGAGTCATCGATCCAAGCTCCAATAAGCCAAGCATTCTTTTCAGTCGATAAAAGTGGTTTTTGTGGAGGGTTACTTTCGCTTTTATTTTTATTGTTTTGGCCACAAGAAAGTAAAAAAACGGAAATAAATAAAACAAGTGTAAACGAATAAAATGAATTCATAGACATCCTCTTAATCAGTGAAGAGTGGTTTGTATTTGCATATTGAGTGGATGTTATAAAACAGCCACGATCCATCTATTTTATTTGCGCTTAACACGATTTGTCAATTTCCTCTATTTGTTTTGCGTCAAATTTCATAGTCATCTTAGAATTGACACGATTGTTTGTTTCAAGTAGCCCTGAAGGCACTATGAAAAAAGAAAAAAAAATGACTCCAATGATGCAACAATATTGGGAGATTAAATCTCTTCATCCTGACAAGATTGTTTTATTTAGAATGGGTGATTTTTATGAAATGTTTCATGACGACGCTATTATTGCCGCCCCTCTTCTTGATATCGCTTTGACGAGTCGAAATAAAAAAGCAAAAGATGAAACTCCACTTTGTGGGGTTCCTTATCATAGTGTTTCAGGCCCGATTAATCGTTTGCTTTCTTCTGGTAAGAAAGTGGCAATTTGTGATCAAATTGAAGATCCTAAGCAAGCTAAAGGCATTGTTAAGCGTGCCATAACAAGAATTTTAACTCCAGGCATGGTTTATGATTCAGATACCCTAGAGGGGCATCAGCCGAATTACATTTCTGCCTTTGATGAAAGCACGATTAGTTTTTTAGATGTGACTTCTTTTGAAGCCTTTTACATTGAGTATTCTCATTTAAAACAAAAAGAACGCTTGGCTCAAGTTCTTCAACCAAAAGAGTGGGTTTTATCTTTAGAGCAGAAAAAGGATTTTTTAAAAAGTTATTCTTTAATGGCTCCTTGTTTAAGTGTTTGTGAAAGCATAAATGAGGAAGATCGGTGGAGTCACCTTCCAGAAAGCTCAAGGCGGTTGATTGCTTATGCGGAATCAATGCAGGGGAATCATGCTTTATCGGCTCTTACAGATTTTGAAAAAAGAAATCATACACAACGATTGGAGCTTTCTTCTGTTGTTTTGCGCCATCTTGAAATTTTTGAAACCTACAAAGGGGAACTTAAAGGGAGTTTGTTTTCATCTATCAATAGAACAAAGACATCGTCTGGAGCAAGATTGCTTAAGAATTGGCTTTCTTTTCCTTTGATTAATGAAGAAAAGATTAATCAAAGGCTCAATCATGTAGAGCACTGGACTAAAGACCCAACGGTATTAAAAAAAGTAAGGGCTATTTTTAGTCATGTTGGAGATATTGAACGTCGCTTGGGGAAAATTACAAGCCCGAATTGTCACCTAAGAGATTTAATGAATCTTTCTTCTTCACTTGAAGCCAGTCTTTCTTTAGTTCAGCTCACTGATTATGTGACTTGGGACAAAGAAATTCTTCAGCTTAGTCAAAATTTGATAAATACAATCAATCAAACTTTGATTGAGGATGCTCCTGGAGTTTTAAAAAATGGAAATATCATTCGTAAAGGATTTCTCGCTGAATTGGATGAGCTTATTGATCTTTCTCCAAATAGCCAACA
>CAYMLA010000454.1:0-2487 GCA_964390785.1 uncultured Bdellovibrionales bacterium
GGCTGCTGCAAGTTGGCTGTTTTGCAGCCGCCACTATTTAGACTTAGGATTTGATTTCTCATAAGCCTTAACAACCTTATCAGTCAAATCCAAGTCAGCTTTAGCCCAAATCACATTTTGTTCTGCCTTTTCAAGAACCATTGAATAGCCTTCTTCCTTTGCTACTGTTTCAATGACTTTTTGTAATTTCTCAAGAATCGGCTGAGTCAACTCACGATCTTGTTTTTGAATCTCCATTTGGCTCTTACCAACTAATTCTCTATATTTAAGCATTTCAGTTTGAAGTTCTGCTTGCTTTCGATTAAAAACTTCTTGCGAAAGAACAGCCTTTTTTTTCTCTAAATCTTGAGACATCTTTTTTAAATCATTCTCTTTTTCTTCAAGCTCTTTTTTCTTGCTATTGAACGCTGTTTCAATTTGTTTTTTAGCTTTTTGTCCGGCAGAAGTTTCTTGAAGAGCTTTTTGAAGATTAATATAACCAATTTTTACAATAGGTTGATCTTTCGCTTCTGCACTCCATCCCGATTCAACGGTAAAACAAACAAAAACAAAACAAAAAACGGATAAAAAAAGTAAATGCTTCATATTTTCTCCTTTTAAATAATGAACAGTTCAATTCCTTTTAATCATTGCTTGTTATAATTCTCACTTCATCTAATCAAAAAGGGGCTCCAATAGCAAACTCAAAAACAAAAGGTTCATGATAATCAGGGTCACGATCCAGAGGAAAACCCCATTCAAATCGCAATGGGCCAATTGGAGAGAACCAACGAAATCCAAATCCCACATCACTATAAAAATTTTGGTTTGAAATTTCATCCTCCGCTTGTCCTATATCATAAAAAATAACTCCTTTGATATTAGCTTCCTCAATAAGAGGAAATTCAAACTCTGAAGTATAGACAAGCTGTTGAGTTCCCCCAAAAGGAAGTTGAGCCTGTTTTCTGGCCTGACTTTCATTTAAACCAGCATCAAGTAAACGAGTGTATTCCTTCTCTGAAAACACTCGCTTTCCAACATGCCAAAATCGATAGCCTCGAAGGGAATAAGGGCCACCTAATAAAAACAACTCATTAAAAGGAGGTTTATCACCACCATCATGAGCTGTGATTAAAGAGTAAGCCAGATTATTACGCCAAACAACCTTCCAAAACAACTGTTTGAAAAAATTAAATTTTGTTGATCCCAGTGTGTATTTTAAATCTCCACCTAATCCAGTATATTCAACAGACACATTTGAATAAATCCCTTGAGAGGGACTCCAGCGATCATCTCGACTATCATAAGCCACTGTTGCTGTTAACGAATTTGTAATTCCAGAAGCTGTCTCAACAGGATAAAGAATGGGATCACCTTCACTGTTTAAGCTTAAATCGGTATTCTCATGTTTGAGTCTTAAATAAGCTCTCAAATAATCTCCAAGAGGGTGGCCAAACCGAAAAGCTCCTCCACTCACTCTTTCAGAATAAGCGGTTTCACCTCGAGTTGTAAATCGTTGATAAATATCCCCACCGACAGACCAAAGGGTATCCATAAAATAAGGTTCTGTAAAACCAAGATTGTAATGCCATTGATCATTAGCAATTTGTAAATTTGCACTTAAAACTTGGCCTCTTCCTAAAAAGTTTGTTTGGCTCACTTGTCCTTGAAACGTTAATTTGGTTGCACTGCTATATCCTGCTCCCAATTGAATCGTCCCCGTATTTCGTTCTTTAACTACAATTTCAATGTTTAAAATATTGGGCTGATCAACAGGAGTGCTTGTTTTAAAATTCACTTCTTCAAAAAAACCCAATCGCCTAACATTAGCAATTGATTCTCGTTTTCTGGTTTCGTGATAAAGCTCTCCCTCAAAGATTTTCAACTCTCTTCGAACGACCTTATCTCTTGTTTTAGTGTTTCCTGAAACGCTGATTTTTCCAAAATAAACCTTATGGCCTTTGTCGATATCAAAAGTTACATCAACAATTTTTCTTTTTTCATCAATGCTTGTTCGAGGAATAACATTCGTAAAAGCATATCCTAAATCACCGTATTTTGCTGTTAATTGACTCAAATCACGCTGAAGTGTTTCATAAACAAAAATTTCAGATTGATCAATTTCAATCGTCTCAAATAAGTCTTTCTGTTCAAAAAGCAAGTCACCCGTAAAATCAACTTTTCCGACACTAAATTGCTCTCCTTCTTCAACGCGAATTGAAATGTAAATCCCCTTTTTATCTGGGGTCACAAAAACTTGTGGGCGTTCAACACGAGCTTGCACAAAACCTTCATTAAAATAACGATACCGGAGCATCTGAACATCATGATCAAAAGCTTCTTGCTTATAAGACCCACTACTAGACATCGCGCTAAAAAAACCACCCTCTTGAGTGATCATGCTTGATTTTAACTTGCCCTGCTTCAAATGTTGATTGCCTAAAAAATTAATTTCTTTAACAACAACCTTATCGTTTTCTTCAATTTCAAAAACTAACCGAACAGTTT
>CAYMLA010000455.1:0-2485 GCA_964390785.1 uncultured Bdellovibrionales bacterium
TGTTTTGTTACAAAAATTAAAAGCAATTTTTGATTTTAATTATAAAACAACAGTTGATGTTTCTGACAGTGAGATTCATCAATTCATGGAAGAGATGTTCAATAAACCTGGTGCTTCTGAATTTTTAACACCAAGAGAGGTTATTCGAGATTTCTTGAATATGCTGAATATTTTACGTCAAAATCCAACTATGGATAAGTCAGCCTTTTTAAAAGATATAACCATTTCAAAATCAACATCTGACGAGGATTTATTAGATGAAATAGAAGAATTATAATGGCATTTGACTTACTCTCTCAACCAATCAGAAAATATATTCGTGATAAACGTTGGACTGAGCTGCGACCGATTCAAAATGCGGCAATTCGTAGAATTTTAACAACGGATAATCATTATATATTGGCATCTAGAACAGCTTCAGGAAAAACTGAAGCAGCTTTCCTACCTATTTTATCACAAGTCGATTTCAATAAAAATGGTGTTCAAGTACTTTATATTTCACCGCTTATTGCTCTGATAAATGACCAATTTAATAGAGTTGAATCTCTATGTGAAAACTTAGATGTACGTGTTACCAAATGGCACGGCGAAGCGAAAGCTAGTTTAAAAAAACAATTAATTAAACAACCATCGGGCATTGTTTTGATTACACCAGAATCGCTGGAAGCAATGTTTATTAATAAACCTTACCAAGTAAAATCTCTTTTTTCTAACCTCAAATTTATTGTCATTGATGAGATTCACGCTTTTATAGGAACAGATAGAGGTATTCAACTGAAATCTATCTTATCAAGGCTACAACAGATTAATCATCATTCATACAGAGTTATTGGTTTGTCTGCTACAATCGGTAGTTACGACGAAGCAAAATCCTTTTCGGGAATGATTGGAAAAACAAAAGTTTTAGTTGATAAAACTAAAAAACCAATCAATGTTAGTTTTAAATATTTTGATTCAAAGAAAACGGAACTGTCTTTAGCATTACTCAAAGACTTATACTTGACAACTAAGTCTGATAAAGTTTTGATTTTTCCAAATAGTCGAGGACGAGTAGAAGAAGTCGCAGTAAAACTGAAAAAAATTTCTAGTAGAGTAAATGGACATAAAAACTACTTTTCCCACCATTCTTCGGTCCATAAAGATGTGAGAGAGTATATCGAATTTTTTGTCAAAAACAATAAACATGAAAACTTCTGTATCTCGTGTACTTCGACATTAGAATTAGGTATTGATATTGGTACAGTTAATTCGGTAGTTCAAATTGATGCAACACATAGTATAGCCTCTTTAATTCAACGAGTTGGACGAAGTGGGCGAAAAGATGGACAGAAAGGAAGTTTACATTTGTATGCGACAGATTCTTTGGCATTATTACAAGCTTTATCCTGTTGGGAATTATATCAAGAGGGTTTTATTGATCCTCCGACGATTAAAACAAAACCCTATGATATTTTAGTACATCAAGCACTTTCTATCGTAAAAGGAAGTTCAGGGGTGTTAATCAAGGATTTAATTCATCTATTAATACAAAATTTTGCTTTTAAAAATATTGAAGCAAGAGCAGTTAAGGAAATCATTGATCACTTAATTGAAAATGACTGGTTAGAACAATTAGGTCAGGAAGTCATCATTGGAATAGAAGGTGAAAAAATAGTCAATAGTCGAGATTTTTACAGTGTTTTTCAGGTTGAAGAGATGCTTAAATTTCAGCATCTTGGTAAAACAATCGGTGAAATTCCATTTTCAATACAAATCAAAGAGGATGAAAATATTTTATTAGCTGCACGAATTTGGAAGATTACTTATGTAGATTTTAAAGCAAAGAAAGTTGTTATTATTCCTGCTAAAGATGGGAAAGCACCACTTTTTTTTGGCGGAGCAAGAGATGTACATAAAACGATTCGTCAAAAAATGTTTGATATTATTTTAGATGATTCAATATTTGAATACTTTGATAAAAAAAGCCAAGATGCTCTTGAGGAAGTTAGAAGTAATTTTAAACACTTTGATATTCAAAACTCAAAAATTGAAAGACCTTTATTATCATCAGAAAACAAATTAGAAGTCCATACCTTTACAGGAACAAGAACTAATAATACAATTAAACTACTGCTTGACCTTGCAGATGTTAGCAGTACTTTAAACGATACTAAAAGTGTTTTTTATGTGGATATGAGTAAAGAGGATTTCTTACACTTATGTTCTAATTTCCAAAAATTATTGTCCGATATTACACTTCACATAAAAAAACTATTAGAACAAACGCCTGATATAATCAATTTCTCAAAATGGGGAAAATATCTGCCATTAGACTATCAAATTTCTTTATTAGAAGAGCAATTTTATGATATTGAAAATACAAGGACATTCTTTGACCAAGTTGTTTTTGTAGATAATATTTAACAATTGCATCAATCTTAAATAATGATTTTGTTACTTTAAAAAGTTTACTTTTTTCCTAAGTAGCCAGTCAAGTTAATAGTGT
>CAYMLA010000456.1:0-2481 GCA_964390785.1 uncultured Bdellovibrionales bacterium
AACGAAGAGATAAGTAAAACTAATGGTGCAGATCCGTTGAAGCTATTTCGCAACAAGCACTATATATAGCCAAACTTAGATAAAATAACCTTAGCAACTTTAGGCGGCACTTCTGAATAATTAAAAAATTCCATCGTAAAAGTTCCACGCCCTTGAGTAATTGAACGAATGATTGTCGCATATCCAAATACTTCTGCCAAAGGAACCATCGCTTGAATGATTTGATTATCTGCCCTCATACCCATGTTTTCAATTTTTGCTCTTCGTGAATTAAGATCATTGATGACTGTTCCTGTAAACTCATCTGGAGTTGTAATTTCCATATGAAACATTGGCTCAAGTAAAATGGGACTTGCATTCTTTGCTGCCTCCTTAAAACCAATTGAAGCACAAGCTTTAAATGCCACCTCTGAAGTTTTTTCTTCACTCATTTGAACACCGACCAATGTCACACAAAGATCAATCATCATAGCACCGGTAAGAGGCCCAACTTCTGAAGATTCACGAATGCCACGTTCAATATATGAAAAAAAATGTTGTGGAATTTTTGAAGAAGTCACCAAGTTTTTAAATTGAATTCCTTGACCACGAGCAAGAGGCTCAAGTTTTAACTTACAATGTGCAAATTGCTCTTGACCTGCAATAGGACGTTCAAAGGTATACTCTTGTTCAATGTCTTTTAAAATTGTTTCTCTATATGAGACTTGAGGCCTTCCAATATTGGCTCTAATTTTATACTCACGAAGCAATCGATCAACAAGCACATCAAGATGCAATTCACCCATACCAGAAAGCAAGGTCTGTCCAGTCTCAGGATCAACTCTTAGTTTACAAGAAGGATCTTCCATCGTTAACCGTTCCAATCCGGACATCATTTTATCTTGATCAATTGACGATTTTGCTTCAACAGCAACAGCAATTACAGGGTCTGGAAATGTAATCTTTTCTAAAACAACTTTTCTTTTTGTCTCACAAAGTGTATCGCCAGTCCCAGTAAACTTTAAGCCAATAACTGCACCAATTTCACCTGCACCAAGTTCTTCAACCTCAATTCTTGAATTAGCATGCATCATTACTAGACGTTGAATTCGTTCTTTTTTATCTACTCTTGGATTTAAAAGTTGTGCACCAACTTTTAAAAGACCACTATAAACTCGAATATAAGTCAACGAACCAGCAAAAGAATCAGAAGCAATCTTAAAAGCAAATGCAACAACAGGAGCATCAAACTCAGTTACACAAACAACTTCCTTGTCTAGTTTTTCAGGATCTCTTCCCACAATCGGAGGAATATCTAGTGGATTTGGCAAAAAATCAACAACAGCATCAATCAACGGCTGTACTCCACGATTTTTAAATGCAGCCCCACATAATACAGGTGATACTTGCAAAGACAATGTTCCTTTTCTAAGAGCTTTTTTTAATTCATCAACAGTAATTTCATTTCCTTCAAGATATTTTTCCATTAATTCATCATCAAATTCTACAATTTTCTCTACTGTTTCTTGTCGAATTTGAGACAGTTTACTTCTTAAATCTTCAGGAACATCTTCGATCCTATACTCTTCGCCTAAACCAGTTGAATCCCACACATAGGATTGCCAAGCCAACAAATCAACAACACCAATAAACTCATCCCCATTACTTAATGGCCATTGAATAATTACAGGATTAGCTTTCAAACGAGTTTTTATTGATTCAACAGACATTTCAAAATCTGCGCCAACACGATCCATTTTATTAATAAAACAAATTCTTGGAACTTTATATTTATCCGCTTGTCTCCACACCGTCTCTGACTGAGCTTCAACTCCATTAACACCATCAAAAACGGCAATAGCTCCATCAAGAACCCTAAGTGAACGTTCCACTTCAATCGTAAAATCAACATGTCCTGGAGTATCAATAATATTCAAACGAAAATCTTTCCAATAGACTGTTGTCGCCGCTGATGTGATTGTTATTCCTCTCTCTTGCTCCTGCTCCATCCAATCCATTGTCGCATCACCATCATGGACTTCACCAATGCGATAATTTTTTCCTGTATAGAAAAGAATACGCTCTGTTGTTGTTGTTTTACCCGCATCAATATGAGCCATAACACCAAAATTACGCATAAACCTTAAACTTTGAATATCTTTAAGATTCTTAGATGATTTTGAAGACATACACACTTACCTTTTCAACAATAACAATCATAACGTGAACTCCATTTCGCTTTTTCCGCATCTCCTACAGCTAGCACATGTTGTTATTTTTACTATAACAAAATTGTATTAAAAAAACAAAAATTTCAAGTTATATACTATAACATGAGCAAAAAAAAGTGAAGTCTGCATTACAAGCTTCAAGCTTCATTCATGAAATGAAGAAAATTAAATTTTAAAGAGATTAATTGCAAGAAACAAAAGCACAGCAGTCACTACATAGTGGCTGTTGCAAAACAGCCAACTTTTTCGTTGGCTTCGCTCAAATCTCACT
>CAYMLA010000457.1:0-431 GCA_964390785.1 uncultured Bdellovibrionales bacterium
TGCTTAAAAAAACGAGATTTGGGAGTCTTATAGTATAGAAAATCCATTTTTTTGATAAAAATGAGATAAAAAAATACATTATTAACTTATGATTCTCTAAACTGAGGATGCAAAAGGATCTGGTTCTGGATAAGAGCAAAATCTGTTTCAAGAGTATTAAAAGGATAGGGGCGATGAGAATTTTTCCAACGCTTGAGCCACTGATTGTCTAAGGGTTTACGAAGTCGCTCCCAACAGCTTGCTGCAGCGGTCGTTTCGGTTTTTAATCCACTCGAACAACCATGCCCGACAAAGAAATCAGCGGCTAATAAAGCCACACGAATTTGAGTGGACCGACTGTATGTATAGAACTCTGTACCTCCACATGAACGATCACGACATTTTTTTCTCAGTTTTTTAAAACAATCCAGAGTCCACATTTCTGTATTTAC
>CAYMLA010000457.1:441-2479 GCA_964390785.1 uncultured Bdellovibrionales bacterium
ACCCCGTCAAATGTATTTCACTCTATAACCGGAGTCAAAGGAATAGGCATTTTTCTGTATTTACTTGTGGTGAATAGGGATCATAAAAAATCAAATGAGCACGGTTTTTTTCAGCCTCAATCAAATCTAAAAAATCTCCATGTCGAAGTTCCCACTGTATATCTGAAGTTTTCCATAGGTGCTTTTCAAGAAGCTCTTCGACAGATTTTGGATAATTGCGGAAGTGTTCAAACTGTTCAGATTGCGTTAAAGCAAAGCGCAGCAAATCAAGATCTTTTTCAAAACTAATGATTTTTAGCGAGCGAAGTTTTTTTTGAGAACTCAGCTGTCTGTGGCAATGCAATGCTGCCAGTGCATTTGATGCCGCTCCTAGACCTACATCAAAAATAACAAATTCCTCTGAAGAGTCTTCGCTAAGTCTTTGTGCCAAAGCTGACTGATCAACATATAAATTATTGGCTTCAGCCCAAGGGCCAACAGGATTATGCATAATTTCATTTACGATTTTATTTTTAATCGATAATGCACCAGTTGTCGTTGTGACAACTTCAAAAATAGGATGGGTTGACATTTACAGGACCCTTTCAAAAATTAAATTTGTACAAACTCTATTATAATTACCATCTATTTCTAGCACAACATTGCCGCAAGGCGATATTCTCAATCTTTCAAATATAAAAAAACAAGGAGCAAAATACGGCTCTGGAAGCCACTCAAATCTCTAACGCAAAAATTTTCCTTGAGATTTTTTAAACAAAAATAATATAATTCCTCCTTTGCTATCCAAAATTCACCCTCAAAATAGGAAAGGAATTCATTCATGAACAAACACTCTGCATTAACTATTCTCACAGAAGACGAACAATCCTTTAAAGAAGCCATTCAAGCTTTTGCTGAAGCCGAAATTAAACCGCTTGTTGAAAAAATGGACCAAAACGCTCTTATGGACTCTCAGTTGGTAAAAAAATTATTTGAAATGGGCCTTATGGGGATTGAAATTCCTGAAGAATACTCTGGAACAAATGCTAATTTTACAACGGCCTGCTTATCCGTAGAAGAATTAGCGCGTATTGACGGCTCCGTTTCTGTTCTTGTTGATGTTCAAAATACGCTGGTTAACAATGCTATTTTGCGCTTTGGAAGCAAACACATTAAATCCAATTATTTAGAAAAACTCGCCACTCAATGGGTCGGAGCTTATGCTTTATCAGAAAGTTCAAGTGGTTCTGATGCTTTTTCGCTAAAACTTAAAGCTGAAGACAAAGGAGATCATTACCTCCTTAATGGCAATAAATTATGGATCACTAACGGAAAAGAAGCTTCTTTTTTTATTGTTTTTGCCAATATTGATTTTTCTCTCGGCTATAAAGGAATCACTGCTTTTATTGTTGAAAAAGAGTTTGAAGGATTCACCGTCGGGAAAAAAGAAAACAAGCTCGGCATAAGAGCGAGCTCAACCACCGAACTTCTTTTCAACAACTGCAAAGTTCCAAAAGAAAACATTCTTGGTGAAATTGGTAAAGGATACAAGATTGCTATGGAAAGCTTAAATGAAGGCCGCATTGGCATTGGCGCACAAATGGTTGGCATTGCTCAAGGCGCCTATGACGAAACACTCAAATACACCTCTTCCCGAGAACAATTTGGTCGATCAATCAACTCTTTTCAAGGAATTCAATTTCAATTGGCCGAGATGAGAACTCAAATCGAAGCCGCTCGACTTCTTGTTTATAATGCCGCTCGACTAAAAGAACAAAACAAACCTTTTGTCAAAGAAGCCGCTATGGCTAAATACTTTTCCTCTTTAGCTGCTGAATTTGTGACATCAACGGCCGTCAATCTTTTTGGTGGAAATGGTTTTAGTAAAGAATATCCTGTTGAAAAATTCTATCGTGATGCTAAAATTGGACAAATTTATGAAGGAACATCAAATATGCAATTACAAACGATTGCGAAGTTAGAACTTTCTGAACAATAACCCTAAGTGGCTGTTGCAAAACAGCCAACTTTTTCGTTGGCTTCGCTCAAATCTCACTGC
>CAYMLA010000458.1:0-2478 GCA_964390785.1 uncultured Bdellovibrionales bacterium
GCCTACCCGCCAGCAAAGGCTTCGAGATCGGCTCCGGTTTCGGATGCGTCCTCTACAAAGGCTCCGAGCACAACGACCCCTTCCGCATGGAGGGCGAAAAAGTCATCACCGAGACCAACCGTAGCGGCGGAGTCCAGGGCGGCATCAGCAACGGCATGCACATCCTCTTCCGCACCGCCTTCAAGCCAGTCGCCACCATCGCCAAGCCCCAAAAAACAGTCTCCCGGCAACACCGCGAAGCCGAACTCCGAGCGAGAGGTCGGCACGACCCCTGCGTTCTACCCCGTGCCGTCCCCATGGTGGAAGCCATGACACGCATCGTTCTCCTCGACCACGCCCTCAGGCAACGTGCCCAAACCGGCCACATCTGATCTTTAAGACTACCTCAATCCCCCCCCACTGTTTTTGCACCAGCGTTCCCGCTTTATTTTAAACCTAAAAACGGCAGTTAAACCCTGCAAATTTAGCAATTGCTTCGTCATGAAAGCATTCACCTGTCCTTTATTTGTTCAAATGAAAATGCCGTGATGAAGAATCTTAAAATTTCATGATATCCTTGACATTTTTCCTGAGTTACATACAAAGTAGCGTGTTTTATGGATACTCCTAGTCAAGATAACATCCTTTCGGGCATTCGAGATGAATTGGAAAAACTCATTTTACGGTAATTTTCTAGCTTTTATTGCTAGCCTTTTTCTGTTCTCCATCCTCTTCCATTCGTCGAGCTTTGCCCAAACAGTCGAGAAGCGCGACTCCTCCGGCCGCGTCATCGAACGGGCGACCACGGACGCGATGGGCAAAACAACCGTGCGCGATGCCTTGGGCAGAATCATCCGAGTGGAATCCGCCCCCACTTCTTACAATAACAAAAAATACGTTAAAGACTCATACGGCAAAATTCTTTATACCGAAAAAACGACCGGCGCCAACCGCTCCGAGAAACGTGATGCCTCGGGAAGAATCCTCGAATACTCTGCCACCGATGCGACAGGCAAAACGACGATGCGCGACTGCAGCGGAAAAGTCCTCCGCACCGAAACCACTAACCCCAATGGCAAAACCACCGTCCGCGATGCATCGGGTCGCATCATCGCAACCAAGCAGAAGTAATAAAAGTAAATATAGGCCAACATATATTATAGAATAGTAACGTGTCATTATTTACACTCTAGAACAAAAATGAAAAAAACATTTGAAGAAATTTGCAATGAATACAAAATAGAAAGCAAAAATGATAGAGGCAATGCATACGAGGCATTTTGCGCTGTGCTGGAGATAAATAAACAGAATAAAGTGTATTTTTGGAGTGAGACTCTTAATGGGTCTGATTGTGGTATTGATCTTGTAGTTATTTCTCAAGGTAAGTTTGTCCCTATACAGTGTAAATCAGGAAAAGTCGATAACAAATCTTATGATCACCACCTGCAAAACATTGCTAAAATATTTAAAAATAGTATTATATATACGAATAGGGATATTCCTAAATACAAGACACACAAAAACCCTAAAAACATAATTGTAACTAAGGATAAAAAAGTTGATGTAAATAATTTTAAACAATTTCGAGAACGTCGTAATAACAAGACAAAGCAAATCTATCCCATTTTCATAAAAAAATATTTTACAGAAAAAAGTCTTAAATTGGCACTTAAAGCAAAAAAAATAAAATCAAGGCCTACTATAAATGACGAACCTAGTTGCTAAATTAATTGCACATGGAAAGATTTGGAAATGGAACTAGGCAAAAGAAAAGATTTAACGAAATACCTCAACAAATTTTTTAACAAAAAAGATTACTCAAAAGAAGACGTTAAAAAAGAAGCAGAAATATACTATGATATTCATAATTTATATCCCAGCAATAAAGCTGGAAAATGTGAAATAAATAATTTTATTACCAGTTGGGGTGCGGTTGATGCCTATTTAAAGAACAATTACGGAATTAGTCTATCAAAGTTAATACAGCCCGAAAAGAAAAAATATGAGGCATCAGAAATAAAAAAAATAAAAAATGAATGCTTTTTAATGGGCTTATCTGGAGAACCGTTTAATACAGGCAACAAAAAGAAAGAGCTGACTAAATATGCTAGTATGAGCACTATATATAATAACTGCAAACGCAATAACCGAGGCTCAAATGAAACACATCACAGGAAATTTCAAAATGCAAATACAATGGGTTTAGATATACGTAATAAAATTGCGACAAGTTTGCTAGATAAAACTAACCTAGTGTTAACTAAACCCGAGAAAACAATGTTATGCAATAAGCTGAAACTCGATCCTAAAATAAGTCATGTATTGAACGTAAGTATCTAGTTTCTTACCTTCTGTATTAAAATAGGGGTCAGTCAAGCATTATTGACAAAATGCTATGGACTGCTAGGTGTGGTTAATGGCACGACAAGTTCGCATTGAATTTCCCGGGGCGGTTTACCATGTTCTGGCGCGTGGGGGCCGCCGCGAGGCGATTGTGAC
>CAYMLA010000459.1:0-2474 GCA_964390785.1 uncultured Bdellovibrionales bacterium
TTCTCTTGAGAGAGGTCTCACCAATTAGTTCACGCCAGCTTCGCCTAGCGCACATCAGCTAGTGTTTAACCTTAAATTTTTATTTTGTTAAGAAAAAAATGGATTAACAATGATTGTTACTAAAAAGTTGGCTGTTTTGCAGCAGCCACTAAATAGAATTTTTTTGTAATTGGTTGTGGCTATTCCATTTTAGATTCGAGTCTTGGTATAAATTTCAAAATAAAAATGAAATCTTTATAATTTTTTAAAAAACAATAACAGATTTTTGCATAAAAAGGTTAAATTCTGTTCAGACTGCTCAAGTGATAACTATTCAGCCAACTTTTTCGTTGGCTTCGCTCAAATTTGACTATTTTGCAGCAGCCACTTTTTTTAATTGGAGTGTCGAAAATGTTTTTTTCTAAGAAAAAGCATAGAATGAGTCAATTGGTATTTAGTTTGGTTTTTGCTTTTGTCGCAAGTTTGGTCTTAACGGGAGCAACGACATGGCGTCATCAAAATGAAAATGGAAATTGGACATTTAATAGTTTCTCTGAGTGGATGAAATTTTTATCAGATCGTGGGGATTTTACTTTTGGTAATGATGAGTTGTCTGATTTTAGCCGAGGATTTTATCCTTCAGGTTCTTTGAGTGGTGCTCGTGTTATATTAGATAACGAAGAATCATTTGCTTCTAAGCTGATGGCTATTCGCGAAGCGAAAGAAAATATTCGATTGGTGTATTATATTTTTAACACAGATACGACGTCTTCAATTCTTTCAAAAGAGCTTATAAGAAAAGTAAAAGAAGACGGTGTTAAGGTTGAAATATTGGTTGATTTTTTTGTTAATTTTCATCGAATGGACACGTTTCGTTTTATGCAAGAAGCTGGGGGAGTTGACGAAAATGGAAAATCAAGAATTCAAGTGCGATTTTACAATAGTCCAAGCCTAGGAATCGTTCGCAATTTTTTATATATAACGACTCCTTGTCAATCAGGTCTTGATTTTAGTTTGTCTCGAGGGATAAATGCAGAATGTGCTGCACACAAAAAAAAGCAAGTGGATAAATTTTTTGATGATCATAAAGATAAAATAGGTGAAAAATCGTATTTTGAGTTTCTTCCTGAGGCAACTAAAATGCTTATTGCAGGATTTTATACATTTGACTCAAGTTTAATTTTAAATGCACTTCAACAAGGATTAAATGTTGATTTAGAGCAATTAAAAGCCATTTTATCTCAGTCTTCTTCTGATGAAGGTGAAGCAGATCTAGAGGAATTATTGCAGCTTCTTAAGCTGATGGGAGAGGCTAAGATTAAAAACAGCTTATTGGCAAAAATTCAACTTCAAATGGCAATTTTGATGTATGGAGATAAAGTTAAAGGCGTGATTGACTTTATTTCAGCCCTTTTACCAATAGATGAGATGGCGTCTAAAGAATGGATGCATTTTACTGATTTTACACATCATAAACTTTTGTCAGTGGATCAAAACTTGGTGATTCTAGGTGGACGAAATGTAGAAGACTCTTATCATTCGTCTTCATTTCAAATGACTGATAAATATTTGTTTATGGATGTTGATATGGAAATTCAAACATCATCAGAATCAGATACAAGTCAGATTGTGAGTGGATTTTATAAATTATTTGATAATCGAAAAATGGTGATGACCTTTTCTGAAGTGTTGACTTTTGGAAAATATCTTGAGCTTGAAAAGGATCCTTGGCCATTAAGAGTCACTAAAGTTGAAGAGCAAATGAATGAAGAAGCTTCAAAATGTGAGTTTTCATTAGAGCAAAGACGATTTGTAAACTCAAAATGTGAAACTCAATTGCTTAGTCCAGAACAACGAGTTGAAACTTGGACTGCCGGTGATATAAAAGGTGAGCTTTCTGAAAAGGATGTGAGCCGGATGGATTTGGCTTATCTTGAGAATTTACATTTTCAAGATGAATCTTATGGACAAAGAATTTTTGGTTCTGTTGATGGCCAAGAGGCTCAAAATGCTAAGTATGTTCACATGTCTGTAATTCGAGGTTTACAACAGGCCTGTTATCGTTCAAGAGTTGAAAATAGAGAAGTCGATGTGACTTTTTTTAATGGATACACCATTTTGTCTGCAAATCTTTTAGAGGTTTTTGGAAAAATGATTCGTAGTGAACACGGTTGGAATTGTGGGAAAATAAAAATTAATATCCTTACAAACTCAATTGAAACGACAGACTTAAACATTATTAACATTTTTGCACTTCATCAAATTAAGGCGATTTATGATCTGGTACAGTCTCAATCTGGCCATGAAATTGAATTTAATTATTTTGAGTATCAGGTTCCTCAAACGAATGATAAAAGACGTTCTCTTCATGCAAAAGTATTTTTGATTGATGAAGACGTGTTGATTGGTTCGCCTAATTTAGATGTTCGCAGTTATTATATGGATACTAATAATGGGTTTTATTTTCGAAATGCGTCTGATTTTACAACAGGCAT
>CAYMLA010000460.1:0-2471 GCA_964390785.1 uncultured Bdellovibrionales bacterium
TTTCAAGAGCGGCTTGTTCTTGGTATAAATTTTCTGAAAAAGCAAGACGTAAGGCTTCCACTTCATCGGGTTCAAGAAGAATAATATCTAATTCTCGCATTGGAATTCCGCGAGGTTTAAAAAAGTTGTTTTCAATTTTTTTTTGAATAATACGGCATTTTTTAGGTCGCATAAAATTAATATGATTGTTGTTGTGCTGTTCTGTCAACGGAATAATACCGATGGCTTTATACAAGTTGGAAATTTTCTGGGTTGATCGGTTAAATTTAAATATTGATTACAAGAGTGAGGAATTCTGCCGTTTTTAATCGATTGAGTGTGTAAAAGCCTAAAAAATCCACTTGAATGAGGGTCTTCTCCAAAAAATGAAAAACCTGATTGAATAGTACTTGGTAATTCACTTAATGAAATGCTTTCATCTGATTTTTTATACATCATACACCACATGTTTGGATCAGATTCACTTAAAGTTAGGGTAGAAAATAAATCAGCCCAATCTTCTTCTTGGTAAATGGGATTTTTTAACCTTTCTGGATGCAAGCGATAGAGGTACCCCATTGTGATTTTTTGTTTTTGTTTGCTTTGTTGACTTAATTTAGTGTTTTTTATTAGAAGTGAAAGATTATGGGCGATTTCATGGGCAATAACAGCAGATCCAAATAGTGGCTCTTTGACAGATAAAGGGCCTACCCAAATGCCCCCATGAAGACTAAGGGTTGCATCAGGAAGTATAACTTTAGATGGATCTAAATCACAGACATCGCTATCATCAATACTCAAAGTCACTCTCATATTTTAGAAGATCTTTGTAGTAACCTTTTTGATAAGATTCAATAGATTGATTGATTTCAAATATTTTTCTTTTTATTGCATTTATAAAATCTTGTTTAAATTTTTGTTTGCTAGGAGGGGGAAGAAATATTAAACTGTCAATATTACTTCCAAGCACACGAGAACTATAATTCGAATAAAATTTTGATACCGTTTCCTTCGCTTTTTGTTTCGCACTGTTTACTGCCATACTAAATTCTTCTAAATTGACTGTTTCGGGATACCCTTGAACTCCAGTATTCCATGAAGTCAAACATCTATTAAAAAGATGCTCAACTTCAGTAAGATCAGATTGAGCTATTTGTGCTGCATTGATCTGCAATCGATGCGAGGCTATTCTTTCTTTAATAAAATCTTGAGGAGGATTGCTTTCCTCAGTTAGAAAGTTTTGAATAGTGCCCGGAAAGTGACTTATTTTTTCTGCTAATTTTGGATTTGAGAAAGTTTCTATACTACAAAGTGTTTCTTTTTTTGATTCTAATACAAAAAAATCTTTTTCATCGACTAAATCCAGTTTATTTATCTTTTCGGAAAGTTCACCTATAATATTATAAATACAGCCATCAATATCTTTTTGATCTTTAAAAATCTGCTTATTAGAACAAACTATTTTTGCCCTTTGCTCTAAAAAGAGGACTTGTTGAGATAATTCAGCAGCTAATTTTGTTGGATTTTGAAAAAAATCATTTCCATATTTTTTTATCAAACTAAAAGAACTCACCAAATATTTTTTTTCACATTCATCCATCAATTGAAAATGAAACTGAGTTGTATCAATAATCCAATCAGCTACATTTTTAGGATAAGATTTCAATTCTTCTTGTTCATCAAAGGGCTTCACTCGACTTTCTTTTTGCTTAGTTTGAGGATTTATTGCAAACTCAAATTCTACATCTCCAAATTTAGAACGATAAAATTCGAAAGCATTGCTAAATGGTCTTTGTGGTTGTTTCCCCCCTTGAGTCAACTGATCAAATTCTCTCATTTGAGCTTCATTTTCTGAAAGGAATAATTCAAAATTTTTGTTTATTAATTGCTGAACAAGTGGTTTTACTTGATTATCAAATTCAGCACTTGGATTTGATCTGTGAGCTTGAATCTGATTAATTTGTTCATCAATTGATGTTGAAAAATGAGCATTACTACAAATTTCAGTTATGCATTGGTGGGCAAGAGTTTCTTTATCTGGATTTGAATCACAAATTGGTCTGTTATGTACAATGTCATTTGCTCTTTGGATGAGATAATGCAAATGTTGAAAGTCATTACCCCAAATTGCAGTTGGAACAAAGCAAGAAAAAATAAGGGCTATTTTTTTAAGCACGCCTCTTCCTTTTTTGCAAAAATTGCGTTTAAACTCGAAGGTAGAATAGTTAAAAGTTTTCCAAATTTAGAACTAACTAAAACATTTAACTTTGATCCGTCGCTATTTGTATAGGTATAATATTTTTCATTTTTTTTTGCATGAACATTTTTTAAATATTGTTTTTCAGACCTCTTAAGCTTCTTAAGTAAATTAAGAACATCTTTTTTATTGCAAGTATTAAGAATAAGTTTTTCTTGTATTGGCCAATTATGATATTGAAAAAAATTTTTTTCAATAAAATATTAAAGAGAAAAAACTCGTGAGTTTGAATATT
>CAYMLA010000461.1:0-2153 GCA_964390785.1 uncultured Bdellovibrionales bacterium
GCAGTGAGATTTGAGCGAAGCCAACGAAAAAGTTGGCTGTTTTGCAGCAGCCACGACTTATTTTTACAAGGAGATTAACTTTGACCCTTATACTCAAACAATTATTTGCCTTTGTTAAATTACTCAACTCAGAAACAGGAACAAATCAAATTGCTGCAGGATTATGTTGTGGGCTTATTTTAGGTTTTACACCCGCACTTAGCTTGCAAAGTTTTTTAGTGTTCTTTCTTCTTTTTTTCTTCCGCATTCAAATTGGAGCTGCTTTTATGGCTGCTTTTTTCTTTAAATTAATTGCTTATATGTTAGATCCTGTTTTTGATTCGGTTGGAGCGCTTGTCTTAGAAAATCAAGCCCTTCTCCCCTTGTTTACTTCACTTTATAATATGCCAATTGTACCGTTCACTCGTTTTAATAACACGATTGTAATGGGATCGGGAGTTGTCACTCTTGTTTTAACTCTCCCCATGTTTTTTGTATTTAGATACTTAATCATTAAATATCGTGTAGCGATTGTTCAACGTTTTCAAAAAACAAAATTTTGGAAATTAGTCAAAGCGACCGCTCTCTATAAATGGTATGTAAAATATGATTCATTTTATGGTTAATACTTAAACAGTAAAAGATAAAAAAAGTTAAATTATTAGAATTTCACAAAAAGGGATTCACAATGACCGAAGATAAAAAAAACAATGACCAAAGCAAACCCGACTCAAAGCCCCCCAAAGCAAAAAAAATCAAAAAAAAAGGTCCCATTCGCTTTGAAGCCGTTATACCTATTTTAATCATTTTCGTTCTTGTAGGAGGCTATTTTCATTTCTTTTTTGATTACAATATGAAGTCCGCTCTTGAGATTGGCGGATATTACGCCAACGGTGCTGAAGTGAATATTGGTTCATTTCGAACAAGTTTTTTTAAAGCAAGTCTTCGGATTTCTAATATTCAAGTTACAAATGCCGAAAATCCCGATTTCAATTTGATTCAAATTGAAAGTTTTCGTTTTCGCGCTCTATGGGATGGCCTTCTAAGAGCAAAGTTAGTTGTTAAAGAAGCCACACTCGAAAACATTCAAGCGGGAACAAAACGAAAATATCGAGGCAAAGTCGCTCCTCCACCTAAACCAGAAAAATCAGATCAGCCCAGTCAAGCTGAAATACTTGCAAAAGAGGCTCTTGGTAAAGTTGAAGACCAATACAGCGAAAATGCACTCGGTGATATTGCTTCTATTTTAGGGGGCACAAACCCTGCTGATCAACTCAAATCAATTCAAGCTAATTTAGCTTCCGATCAACAAATTGAAGAACTTAAAGCAGAGTATAAGAAAAAAGAAAAAGAATGGAAAGAGCGCCTTTCAAAACTTCCAGGTGCTGCTGAATTAAAAGAATTAGAAAAAAAGGCTAAATCCATCAAAACCTCAGGATGGAAAACTCCACAAGAATTTCAAACTTCTCTCAATCAATTTCAAGCTGTTATTAAAGAAGCCGATCAAAAAATTAAATATGTAGAACAAACCAATAAAGAACTTGGAATTGAAATTAAATCTTTTGATCAATCAGTAAAAGAGCTTGAAAAATTAGCTAAAAAAGACATTGCAGACCTTGAAAAACGATTAAAAATTCCTAAGCTTGATGTTAAAAACTTAGCAATGAGTCTATTTTTAAAAGATTTAAAACCCTATCTCAACCAGTTTAACCACTATAAATCAAAAGCTGAAAAATACCTTCCGCCCCCAAAAACAAAAGCCGAAAAAGAGGCTTCAAAACCCGTTGTTAAAGAGCGTGCAAAGGGGAAAAACTATCGCTTTGGACGCCCCAATGCTTATCCTCTTGTTTGGTTTCAAAATATTAACATTTCATCTGAAGCTAATCCAGAGCAACCCATGAGTGGCAATATTTCTGGTTCAATAAAAAACTTAACGACCAATCAGAAAATCATTGGGACCCCCACTCAAGCTTTTTTAGAGGGGAATTTTCCATCCAAACAAGTTAAAGGATTTAAAGCCAAAGCCACAATTGATTTTACAAAAGACATCGCTGAACAAACTCTTCAAGCAGAAGTCGCTTCTTACCCAGTTGATCAAAAAGTTTTAACAAAAAGTTCCGATGTTTCTTTTATTATAAGTGATGCCATTGGCCAATTAAAATTATTTGCTCAAC
>CAYMLA010000461.1:2163-2470 GCA_964390785.1 uncultured Bdellovibrionales bacterium
ACAAAGGAAAAGAAACTCAATTATCCATTGATAATAACTTTAAAAATATAAAGTATGAAGTTGATGCAAAATCCAAAGATGTAAAAGATGTTCTTATTGGAGTTGGTCATGATCTTAATCAAATTTATGTCAATGCAAAAGCAACAGGTCAGTTTCCTCATTTTTCATGGACAATTGCATCTAATTTAGCCCAAAAAATTCAAGCTGGTTTTCAAAAACAAATTCAATTAAAAATTGATGAAGCCAAAAGACAAATTGAAGCCTTTGTTAATGAAAAAATTAATGCTGAAAAACAAAAGCTCACAGA
>CAYMLA010000462.1:0-2469 GCA_964390785.1 uncultured Bdellovibrionales bacterium
CTTACCCTTTTGAAAACAGGCGACTGGCTAGCTTTCCTTGGATACGCATTAGGAAGTTTCGGCGTAGGGTTGGGGATGTTGCTGTTGGGAGCATGGTTGGGGAAAATGATAGACTTTAACTAGCCTCAACGGTTTGGCTATGCGCAGTGTCCCGCAGGGCGCTATTGCTCATAGGTTTTGTTGGCAGTAGTTTTAAAATCTTATTCCTAAAATATTTGCGAAAACTCGTTCAAAGAATGTTTGAACAACTTCAGATAATTTTTCACTCTCATGATCTTTCTCCCAACGAGGATTCTCTTCATCGCAATTTGCGTATCGTACAATAATATCCCCTTTGTCAGAGACATAGAAAGCTCGGAGTGAAATCTTATCGGCAAAATCTGAATAGCCTATGAAATTGAAATCATTAGTCTCTGCATCATAGTAGTTCAGTTCTAATGGAATAACATTTGGTGTCTTGGGGTATTTATTGTTTGACCTGTAGAACCTAAACATCAATGTAGAAACAATTCGATTTGTATCATTATTATGAAAGCGAATAGAAAAGAAATTTGTGCTTGGTGCTATCCCTTTATCCTTGAGTTGTTGATACTTGTCGAATGTTATTTGAGGGTATTCGTAGAAACTGACGTAGTGACTTTCAATGTTTTCATCAATAACAGATACAATCTGCTTAAATTCTAATTTAATCTGGTTGACCTTGTTTAGCCAAAGTTCAAATTCAGCCTTTAATTTTGCTAGCCTTTGCTGTGAATCTTTTGCACCAATTCGTTTAGCCCAATCCTTAAGTCGATTAGATTCATCTCTTACTCGAATGTACTCTTCAAAAAGAGTTGTACAGTTATTGGTAACTACCTCAATAATAGGCTCATATTCTCCTTCGTCAGCCAAACTAAGTGCATTGTAGTAGTCAGGTCTTTCTGTTCGCTTAATATTACAAATTGGAAAGCCTGCTTTTAAAAGAATTAGGTTTAAAAGCAGTCTCGCTGTTCTGCCATTACCATCCTTGAATGGGTGAATTTTAACCATTTCGTGGTGGGCAACAGCAGCAGTAATAATTGGATTTTGAGATTGATTGTCGTTAATCCAATCAAAAAGCTCTCTCATTTTTATTGGAACTTCAAAAGGTTCAGGTGGTGTATGATCAGATCCCGTAATAATTACACCTATATTCCGGTATTCTCCTGGACTGAGAGATTCGTCATCTCCGATTATCAATTTGTGAATTTGCTTGAGGTAGTTTTCAGAAACTTGAACATCCTCTTGAGCAAGTTCATACAGGAAGTCAAAGGCTATCCCCAAATTTTTAACCTCGATACTATCTTTTAGAGGTTTCCCTGAAATATCAATTCCTTCTTTCAGTACTAAAGAAGTTTCCTGTAGTGTTAATCTGTTTCCCTCAATACCCGTGCTATGAAAAATGTGGTGTGTTCTAAAGTGTTCTCTTAACTTTTCAAGAGCAATTTTATCAAGTGGAGTTTCTCGAAAAGATTCAACTTCTTCAGTTAAGTTTTTGATTTGTTGAGACAAATCTGGAGAGACAAAGTCATTACTTAATTCAATCATAGTATTCTATTTTATATCATTATTTCAATTGTTGCCAACTTGTTTACATACGGATAAAGTGCCCGTATATCTGGGCTTTTCCCACTTATTTACTTTCAAAATTAGCCAAAATAACGCAGATTTAAAGCGATTTTCGAGATTTATCCTGAGTTACAGGATACATGGGAATATGAGGTAATATGCGGAATGAATGCAAATGAAATGTTATATTTTGCGTTATCCGTATTTATATAGGTTACTTTTTAACGTTTATAAAGTTTACACTTTGGAATGATTCTGTGGATTTATTTTTTGTATTCTAAGATTTTAGAATAATTCTATAATTATTTTATTACTAATCTAAGGTACTAGAATGGCTCTGTAGATTTATTTTTACTATTCTAAAACCTTAGCAGTAAAATCACGTATTTTTAGGTGAATCAAATTTCTAATCATTATGCAAGCTATTTCATGGTCATATCTGGGGAATCCGTTCGGCAGCATGACGAAAAAAAGCCATAAGCGAATGTTTTTGTTAGCGACCGATCACTTTGATAAGCTCAAAGTGGCGGCGGATAATCCTGAAATTCAGAAGCTCTATGACTTTGGTCTCCCCTATTGTGAGGCGTTCCGCGAGGAATATCTGAGTGGTTCATGCGATGCGGATGCCTACCGAAAACTCACTCAGCGCATTGAGGACTTAATGACGGAGCGGAGTTCTGACGACTCAACGGTTAGTATAAGAATAGTAGCGGATTTTAACGTTTAAACTTTTCGGTTTATAACTCAATTTTAAAGGTAAGAAATTAACTTTAATTTAGCATTAAACCCGCTATTTCTTACACACGCTGTTAGGTGCAGTTGTTTATAAATGTTTTCTTGGTTAACTCACATTAATTTGTAATTCTCCACGGATTATCCAAT
>CAYMLA010000463.1:0-2455 GCA_964390785.1 uncultured Bdellovibrionales bacterium
CGGCGAACCGTTTTGGATTAAAAACCAATTGGTGGCTTGATGAACGACGTGATTTTGAGAAAGCCACGGATGCAGCAATAAAATACATTAGTGAACTTTATAAGCGCTTTAACTCTTGGTATCTTGTAGCAGCCAGTTATAACACAGGAGAAAATAGAGTGGCTCGCTTAATGAAAAAATACAAAACAACAGACTACTGGACTCTTGTGAACTTAAATGCTTTACCCAAAGAAACTCAAGAATACGTCCCTAAGCTTCTCGCTGCATTAATTATTTGTAAAGCACCAGCTCTTTATGGCTTCAACAATATTGTGCTAGAAAAACCATTAACCTTTGAACTCATTTGGGTTCCTGGCGGAACGGATCTCATTCAACTGGCTGATCATTTAAATGTAACAAGACATTATCTTAAAACGCTCAATCCCGAATTAAAAAAAGGATACATTCCTAAAAATATTCGAAGCCATAAAATCAGAATTCCCATTGGATCAAGACACTATGTTTCGAGCTATGTTCAAAAAAAATCAAATTATCTTGCAATTGATTAAATTAGTGGCTGTTGCAAAATAAAAAAAAGGCTATTGCAACTTAATTGTCAGAATTTTGAAACACAAAATGACTCGCTTTATCTAAGGCTGATTTTAAATAAGCTGGGCGAATGGGTTTAACCAAGTAATCATTCATGCCGGCTAATAAAGCGAATTGTTTTTGCTCTTCTAATGCGTGAGCAGAAAGACCAATAATATAAATGCTTGGATCATATTCATTAATTAATCGTGTTGCCTCAAGACCATCCATAATAGGCATTTGAATATCCATTAAAACAACCTTAAACTGATTTTTTTTAACTGCTTCAAAAGCTTCTTTTCCATTATCAACAATCATACAAGAACAACCAAAATTTTTTAAGAATCGTTCTATTAATTTTTGATTACTTAAATCATCTTCAACAACCAAAATAAATAATTCTTGAATCAAATCATTATTATTATCATTAATTTTTTTCACATCAAAGTTCGAATGAGAAATAGATTGACTGTCTGAAGAACGCATTAACGGAACTAAAAATTTAAACTCTGAACCTTTTCCTAATTCACTTTCAACACTAATTGTGCCTCCCAATAAGTTTGCTAACCGATTAGAAATAGTAAGACCCAATCCAACCCCATGAACTTTACGAGTCAACGAATTATTTTCTTGAACAAAAGGACTAAATATTTTTTCTAAATATTCAGAAGAAATACCCACTCCCGTATCAATCACCTGAAAAGTAATAAGGCTATTTTTTTCATCAAGATGAGATTCTTCAACAACAAAAACAACTTTTCCAGAATCAGTAAATTTTGATGAGTTTGATAAAAGATTGAGTAAAATTTGACGAATTCGAAATGAATCACCATAAAATAAATTTGATTCAATTTTTTCTGAATTAAAACTAAAACAAACACCGTCTTTAATCATTGGCTCTATAATTTGAGTAACCTCTTCAATCAATTTTTTTAAATCAAAAACAGATTCTTTTAATCGAATTGTTCCTGCTTCAATTAATGACAGATCAAGCATATCATCAATAATTTGCAAAAGATGTTCAGCGCTATTTAAAATCACCTTAATTTGATCAGAAACTTCATCAGAAACATCGCTTAAAGCTAAAATATCTGCAAACCCTAAAATAGAATTCATTGGCGTTCTAATTTCATGACTCATATTTGTTAAAAAATAACTTTTAGCCCTATTAGCAGATTCAGCGACTTCTTTTGCATATCGCAATTGTTCTTCTATTTTTTTAAGATTAGAAATTTCAACACCCGCTTCTAAAATAAACTCTTCACCCATTGAATCGATATACAAACGATCAGAAACATAAAACCAACGACCTTCTTTTGATTGCCACTCCCACGATTGAGTTCCATTTATCTTTAAATCATTATATAAAGTGCATTTTGAACAAGGAAGCTTTTTATTTTTCATTTTCTGGTAACAATAATGGTTCGCATTCTCAAATATTTCATTAAAAAGCTTATTTCCATATAAAACTGAATGGTCTGGCTTTTGCAATGAAATATACATTGGCAAACCATCAAGTGCATCCAACGAAAGCATAATCGCTGAATTCTTATCATAAACATTCTTCTTTTTAAAAAACAAAAAACCAACCGTCTGTGCATAAAACCAAATAGAAAAAAGATTGAAAAGGATTGCAATCAATAAACACATCCAAAACCCGTACAATCCTTGAGATTCAATCGAATAAAAAGAAAGAATTAAAAATACAAAACCAAAAAAAAGCAAAACACTTGTAAAACGTTTTACAAATTTTAAATCAATAACAAATTTAGAATCTGAATGCAGCATACGATGTGAAGGATAAACAACTTTATAAAAATTTTCAACTGATCTAAATGTCAAATTCAACACAAACGCCGTTATTCAACAAAATGACAGTTCAAGTCAC
>CAYMLA010000464.1:0-2436 GCA_964390785.1 uncultured Bdellovibrionales bacterium
CGCGCTTAAGCTTCCTTGCTTTAAAAAGTGACTATACAAATAATAATCGACAGAGCCAAAACAATTATTTTACATAATGAATGGGTTTTTGTCAGTTAGAATGACTGAGTAACAAATCTTGGATCATTTTGCAACAAGCACTATTTAGTGGCTAGGCTTTGATTGGTTTGTAGCAAAATTGTTACAACCCTTTTTTCAAAAATCTACAGCTTCATTAGCTTATGTCGATCCTCTTATTGTTTGCGATAAAATTTTGACAACTCTTCTCGAATTTCAGCTCCTTCGATGCTAAGTCGAGTCCACGGAATTGTTTTTAGACGATCACGTTCAATGGGTTCTTGTGTTTCTTCACAAATTCCATAGGTGCCTTCTTCAATTTGTGCGAGCGCTTTTTCGATTTCATAGAGCTGATTTCTAATTTTATGTTGCATGACGAGAGATTGTTTTTCATTTTGCAGTTGGCAGCATTGATCAATTTCGTCTCCCCCTCGTTCAAATGAGGAGAGATTGGTTTTGATTTCAATGAGTCGATTGAGTAATTCAGATTTTTTTTCTTGTAATGTTTCAAAGCATTCTAAGATAAATTCTTTATTTAAATCAGCCATTAAATACCTCCTTGTATTGTTTTGGCTGCATTTAGTGACTGTTGCAAAACAGCCACTATTTTAACAGCCAAAACTTAGTCTGATAAATTTTTAGTGATACTAACCAATTGAGCTAAAAATTCAACATTTGAAAACAAAATGCCATATTGTGAGCGAAGAGGCGAATAAGGAAGTAAACTTTGAAGAATTTCTGGCGCACTAGATATATTTTTTGATTTAAGTGCCGCTTGTGCTAAACCGGCTAGAGGTAAAATCTTTGTTGTATTTTCGTTTGTGAGTTTGAGTCGTTTAATAAGATGTTGAACCGCTTGTTCTCCATAGGCCGTGATTAGTTTTTCAAGCTGCATGGCTGTTGCAATTTGACTTTCCATGTATCGGAGTAAAATGTTTACTTGTTTCATGTCAATTTCGGAGGGTGCTTTTTTAAAAACAGTCGATAATTTTTTAATCAATTGATTTTGAATGGACTCCAGTTTTGCCTGTTCTTGTTGATTGCTTTCATTTGATTCTTCATTTAGAGAGGATAAAGCTTGGGTGACAACAAATAAATCAGCAAGAATGGGACTGGCTTCAGATTCATTTTCAACCAAAAATCGGAGCATTAATGCTTTTTCAAAAAGCACTTCTGAAGCCAAGGATTGCTGCATTGGCCAGAATTTCATTACGTGAGGTTCATTGATGGGGCTTCCTAATTGGCTTAAAGTGGGGATGTCTAAAGAAATTTTGTCTTTAAAGCTTCGTCCAATGTAGAACAACGAGGCGAAATTATCAGAAGATTCCACCGTGTTGATTTCAAGGTTGAGAATTGCAGATTGAATTGCAATCGATCGCATCAATTCAGTCACTTCAACTCGGTAGTTTGGATCTCCTCCAAGACCGAGATATCCTTTTGATGTGAAAGCAACAGGTGATACCGTATCAGAAAAAATTTCATTGATTAAACTGACCGTTGGTAAATCGAGATAGCTTTCGACTTGATTGCCCAGAAAAATCTTTTCAAGATCAGCAAAAGAAACTCGGATTTGGCTTTGAATGTAGTCAAGTGAGCTTGGAGAACGTGAAGTTAATGTGAGTAGAGCAATGGCTTTGTCAAATTCAATTCCACGAACGGCAAGCCGGCCATCAAGTCCTGGTTCGAGTAAATCTTTTGACCATTTTTTTTCTATAACGAGGGATGTGCCGTCATTAAGAGATACTTTTTCAAATCGTTCGTCGTTATTTTCAAAGTTTTCAGCATTTGGAGTTCGAATGACTCCGTGAAGAAATTGCATGCCAGCAAATGCAGCTCGTGCAATTGAGATGTCTTCTTCTGTTGAAAATTGTCCGATGATGAGACGATAAAATGTTTCATCTAGAAAATGTCTGATTTGAGAAAAACGACTAAATAATGATCCAATATAGCTTCCAGAATTCCACCAATCAAATTCATAACGGCCAGAAGGGAAATTTCGGATGGAGTAAAACGAATGATACTGATAAATCATGTGATTGAGAATTTTTTCAGGAGTGTCTCCTAAATCAAAAGCATTACAAGTTGGGTATCTATTTTTATCTTCATCCGAACAATAGAGAATAGGTTTAAGAGGAAGTCGATTGATATAACTTTGATTGAATTCGTTCCATGATTTTAGTCCAATGGCTTTTTGATAATCTTGAATTTCAATAAATCGTCCTGCTGTTAATGGCACACTGAGTGTTTTGTTAATAGGAAGAGTGGTTTGGCCATTTTGATCCGTTTGAATGAGTTTTTTTAGATTGGGATGAATTTCAAGCAGTGGCATCGCCACCAACTACTCGCCCGGCACCCAGCTGCACGAGATGGACTACGTCT
>CAYMLA010000465.1:0-2435 GCA_964390785.1 uncultured Bdellovibrionales bacterium
AGACTTGAATCTCAGACATGATTGGCATTAATCCTGTTGTGTAAATCTTAAAGCCTTCCTTTTTTTGAAAAGGAGCAAAAGAGTCGTCCATCCAAGAGTTCACTTGTCCGATGACCATTTGATACTCATTAGAGCCCTTTGAATAAGTTTGGAAACTAATTCTTGCCACTCTCCAATCATCATCAACAAGAAGGCGTCGATTTTCAGGATCAGCGGTTTCAAAGAGAAATAGAACCTGTCGAAGCTCGTCATCTTTATCGGGAATTATATAATCATCTTCGGTCCCACTCATGAGGGCGCGATGAGACTCCTTGGTGGCTTGAACGATAGAAGAAGAGCGAACAAAGTACTTAGAAGCATTGTTAAGAATTTTTTGCTCAAATTGATCCATCGCTTGAATGAGTTTGACGTTTTTAACACCCTGTGACTCTCCAGTGTCTATGACTAATTCCCAAGAAGAAGCACCTCCAAAATAACGATCAATAAGAGCATAGCTTTCTCTTAACCCATATCCAGATTTTATCAACTCAACAATATTGGTGTCTGTTGTGACTTGAGGAATGGCAATTAACAGAGCAACAACAGTGATGGCACTTAAAGTAATGACTTCTTTAGAGTGAGAAAAACTGAAACGAAGGGAAGATAAAAGGAGGTTTTGAATCCGTCCACCTTTTTTTTGTTTCCTCAGTTTTGGGTGCCAAAAGCTTAAGAGGATGGGTAAAAGGAAAATGGTTGTCAAAAATGACGCCAGAAGACCAAGGCCAGCACAATAAGCAAATTGAGAAATCGGTATGATGGGTATGAAAATCAGAGAAAAAAGACCACCAACAGTTGTCAGAGAGGCTAACATAATTGCAACACCCGAACTTTCATAAGTTTGGGTGAGAGAGGCCAGAAAGTCATGACCCTGATTTCGATGAAACTGGAAACCGGAGAGAATGTGGACGCTAGAAGCAATCCCGGCTGTTATAATAAGAAAAGCAAGGGTATTAACCATATTGGTTACAGAGATTCCAAGCCATCCCATTGTGCCTAGGGTCCAAATCAAAACCATAAAAATCATCAGTGTAGGCCACAAAGTTGCGGGGAAAGAGCGAAATATGAGAGCAAGAGAAACAATAATAACTAAAAGCGAAAATAGTGTGAAGAGCACCATTTCTTTTGAAAGCAGTTTGAACAAGACGGCCATCATCCATGGATTTCCGCCGGCGAGATAATCTTGAGTTGTTCCACTATTTGCTAATTTTTCCTCTTGATTTTGAAGGGAAAAAGAGTTGCTCCAATTGTTTCGGACAAACACATCTTCAAGTGCATCAGAAAAAGCCATGTACTCAGGACCCACTGGAGTATCAGTGCGAGGGGCCTTTTTAGGGTTGTAGAGATCTGTGTAGTCGGTTTGGTTTTCAGAATCAAAGCTGAAATTAAATTCACTTTCATTTATATTTTTTGAATCTTGCATGGGTTTTTCATGATGATCAGCAATTGGTCGAGCTCCAAAATCGGTTTGGATAAAAAGAGTGCCCTTTTTGCTGTCTTTTGAAAAATAGAGGCCAGGAAATGTCTTGTGGGCAAAGGCTTTTTCTTTGATAACTTGGACTTCCTCTCGAGTTTGAGGGATGTTCTGTCCAATAAAGGGACGACTCACTAAGGTGTCTTGATTACTTTCTAAGTAATCGGCAGAAAGAATACTTCGAACTCGGGTGATTCGACTGAGAGGAGAGTCGGGGTTGAGACGTTCTTTATTCAAATCCGCCTCAAGTTGAGCAAGCTTCTCGAGATTAGATGGAGAGAAAACATCGTCTTCGGATGCATTGTACATAATAAGAACAGTTTCATCTGAGCCAAAGAGTGATTTAAAAAAGCGATAGTTGCTGATTGTTCCATTGTCATCTCTGAGCCAGCTTTCGAGTCGCTGATCTTGAGCCAGGCGTGTGGTACCAATTATCGAAAAGACTGTCAAAAATGTAAACAGCATTAACAAAGGGATTCTGTAGATAATGACAAATTTTGGAATTCGGGAGAAGAAATTTGAAAGAGAAAGAAAGAAGCGGCTAATTAATTTCTCTATTGATGAGTGACTCATTTTTTACTCCTAATGCATATTTTTGGCGTTATCGATTAAAAATTAAAATCTGCAATCATGGTGCCAGAGCTTCTTGGAGTGAGTGATGGGGTAAATTTATTGGGGAATTTTTTGTTTTTTTGAGATTGGCATTTTTATTGAATATAAACTTGAAGAGAGATGAAAATATGGTCAACCGAATGAAACAGGAAAGGCATAGGATCTTATTTTGGATTTTTAATTGAAGTCTGTTTTATTTTTTATTTATTTATAAGGAATTTTTATGGAAAAAAAGAAGCTTTCAATTCAATCTTTCGTTGTCTTTTTCAATGTTTTGTTTATTTCAGCTACAGGGTTGGCAATTGATGCCGAA
>CAYMLA010000466.1:0-2396 GCA_964390785.1 uncultured Bdellovibrionales bacterium
TCAATAATTTAAAAAATTTTAGCTAATATTTTAGGCAATTATTCTTGGAGTTCTGCTTAGAGATCTCCTCTCGACATTAGATAAAATTTCTAGTCGATGCCTATTCCCTGATCCTCTTGTTAAAGGAAAGCCTCATGAAGTCTACCGCAGATGTGGCAAAAAAAATTGTAAGTGCTCAAGTGATCCTAAAGAACGTCATGGCCCATACCAAGTTGTTACAGTCGTAGAAAAAGGTCGACAAAAACAATATTCTCTTCGCAAAGATGAACAAGAAGCTTGGCAGGGACTAATTCACTATCAGTTTCAATTGGACAAAGTTAAGGAGTTTAAAAAAACAGCCAATGAAATCGTCAAAATTATGGAAGAAGTTATAGCCAAGAGAACAAAAGAATTTAGGAAGGAATAATTATGTCTCAAATAGGCTCTGGTGGTTTTTATTTACCGCAAATATACCGCCATAATCAGATGGAAGTCGAAAAATATTTTGATCGTGGTGAAATTGATTACGTAGATATGTCCCAGTGGTCTTTTGCCGATGAGCTATTATGTTTTGCCTTACAAAGTGGATTTTTTAAATTTGTTGATGAGACCTATCCAAACCCCAGAAAAAAGAACGAAGTCCCAATATGGTTTTTAATCGCCAGCCAGCTAGTTTTAAGAACTCATAATTCCAGTAAGTACAGTCAATTAGAATACTTTTTAAATGCGGGATCTATTCTAACAAAAATTGGATTTAATATTAGTGGTCAAGGTATCGTTGGGTTTAATAATAAAAATCAAAAGCAAAGAAAAACAGCTATTGATCATGATACTGTCAGAAAATACTTCAAAGACACTACTGCTAAGGAGTTAAGGCATTGGTATAACGATGATATTCAGAAGTGGTTCAGGATTAAAAAGACCTACAACAGTAAGGGGATATTTGTTTTAGACCAAAGTCATTTAGTTGTTCCCAAAAACTCTAATTATAAAGATGCTGTTTATATGGCTGTTGATGAACATGGTCAGAGATATAGAAATTTTGATAAACTTACCAAGGAACAAAAAAAAGCCATTGTTTATCATCCTTGTTATTTGTTCAGTCAGCTTCTCCACCTAGATGAATCAAACGAAAATTTTCATATTGCTAGTTATGAACTTGGTCCAGGTAATGAAGATGAGATGGTTCATGCAAGAAAATTAGTATTTGATTTTTGTGAAAAATACCCTGGTGTTATGAAAGAACTCATTTTAGATCGTGGATATATAAATGGTGAGTTCATAGGAATTCTCAAGCAAAAGTATGGCGTAGATGTTCTAATACCCTTAAGAAGCAATATGGCGGATTTCAAAGATGCCCTAGGGATTGCAGAAAGAAAGGGAAATTGGAAGCAAACTAAGTGCGTAGAAAAAAATGGGAAAATTGTAAAAGAGATTAAAACTCACTTCGTTGAGAATATGGATTTATGGGAAGAATGCCCCCTTAAACTACAAATTTACGTGAATAAATCTCGCAAATGGGATGATGAATTGAGAGATTATCAAGAACACTATTGGGGATTGGCTTCAACAAAAAAGTACCCATCTGAAAAAGCGGCAATTGAAAGATATGCCCTTCGAACTCAAGTAGAAGAACGATTTCGGCAACTAAAAAAAGTATGGAACATTAACACTTTTCCATCTCCCAATGAAAATCTTGTTGAAGCTCATGTTGGGTTTATCTTGCTAACGTACTCTCTACTCCAACTTTATCTAAAACGAAAGGAACTCAGGGAATTAAATCACAAGACAATAATGACACTGCGCCAAGAAGAACGGCTAGGTAAAGACGTCGTGTTAGCCTATAAAAATGACTCATTTGCTATTTTTGATCTTGATGATTGTCTTTTACGAACAGTATCCATGGTGCTGGAAAATCAACAGAAATTTAAAAAAATGCTAATCAAACAAAAAGAGGTGAAAACTAAGAGATTTTCGTAATATTTGGTCTCTAATCTACTTAAAAAGCTCCAAGGCCTAGTCACCCCTACCGGCGAGCCACAAAAAATGAGAAATCCGCTTTAATTCAAAGTACTCGCAAGAGTGCGCCTATTTTTTTTTCACTGTCTGAATTACAAGTCTTCTTAACCTCTCCCTTCAATACCCGAAATCGATATTTTGGTGTCCAAACTATGTGGAACGTGCAATGCCACAAAACATGTGATAATTTCTCAAATCTGCTCATTTGCTACTCCTTTGTCAAAGCTGTGTGGTGACAACTTGATTATAGGTTTAGCATCTGGGCGGATTTAAAGGCAGAACCAATTGACCTCTACCCCGTCCACAGGACGTGGTTTTCTAGGGAGAATAAAATAATAAATAAGAGTTCAATTGTAGCCACTGATTTTTAGTGACGAGCGTAGTGTCTCATTTGAAAT
>CAYMLA010000467.1:0-2383 GCA_964390785.1 uncultured Bdellovibrionales bacterium
CTTCCCTTAGACTGTCAAAACTAAGATGCTTCTTTGGTGATCGCATATCCGCTCCCTGGAAAAATGCTTACGTTGTTAATATGATTGTTAAGATGAAAGTCTAGCTCATTTTTTGACTTGGAGCAATAGTGCGAATTGACTTAAACAATTCTTGCTTAGAAACCCCTATTTGAGGGTCTTTTTTCTTCACCGAGAATTGCTGTTTTTGCGCAACACGCCATACTTGTGTTTCAAATTAAGATAATTATCACTACCAATGTTATATAAATATATGATATTAATTATAATATTAAACTTAACACTTAAATTTAATGTTATTTATTTACATTTCAATAAAAATTATATACAATATAAATAATATTCTTTATATCTAAATGTTTATCTGATATTTAGAGGATAGTTTTTATGGAGGTTATTTTGAGCGGAAAAACAAAAGCATTAAAAGCAGGAGACCATCAACCACTTGGTGGTGGGTTAGTATTTAATCCAACGGAGAGGTCAATCGCTATTTCGCCAAAGCACCTAGAGCCAGCGACAAACTTCTTTTGCGCTGATCATTATAAAATGAAAGTTTCGGGAAGTAATTTAGAAATCATGTTTGGACAGGTAAATTCCTTTTCTGAAGAAGAAGAGCTAACATTAGTAATTCAAGTTGCCTTTCCTATCCAAATGGCGATTGCATCATTTCACGACATGGTTTGGATTCATCCTGGTTCCTCAGGGTTAGCACCTTTTTCTGATACTTTAAAAAAAGTAGTTGAAGAATCTGCATCTCTATTTGGGGAAAACATCAGAAACACAATATATGACAACTTTAAACTTCCTTCTCAAAAGGAGACCAGAAAATTTGCAGCTAACTTCGCAACTTGTGCATACTCTAGTGGTGAAGCTATTATTGATTTCTATCAAGCAAGCCCACAGTTAATTCACTACGCTTTAAACCATAATTCAATTAGACCTAATGAAAAAATTCAAAATATTTTTGCTGTAGTCATGTCTCTAAATTTACTTTTTGAATTCTTAGTAAAGTGCAAGAGTTTATTGGAACCATTCACGGTTAAAACGAAGGGTAATTAATATGTTCAACAATCAAGAGCAAATTAAAAAATTCATCAATGGGCAGTCTTTTGTTACCGAAGAAAAGGACTTCGAAGATGTGGAAAATAGCACCAAGAAAGACTTCCAACTTCAACTTATTCACTTTAATATAGTATCGGACTTGGCAATTACAAATGGAGAAAATACTCAAACTACTATTCCTGAAGTATCTATTATAGCAGAAAAGCATAAAAAAAGGGACTTCTCAAAAAAGATTCAAACTGTAAGAGAAGACTTCAGGCTAACTCAAGAAGAATGTGCTGATATTTTAGGGGTGTCCCTAGGAACCCTTCAAAATATTGAGAGCAATACATTGGGGCGACATAGGGATACAGTGCTTAAGGTGGTATCTTTCACGGAACTAGTGAAACAGATTCGGGATAATGTGAAGCAAAAATATATTTTGAAAACCATTTTTCATTCAAAACTTGGAGTATTTGGTAATCGAACAGCTCTAGAGTTTGTGCGTTTGCTACCTAAAGATAAAAGACTAAACGAAGTATCTGCTATTCTGAAAAAGATATATGAATGATTGCCTACAGATTTTGCTCATCACAGTTTTCATCTTCAAATTTATTACTCAATGGAGTAGGCGCAGCTAATAATGGTCGTCGGTGGAATGAGCTTGGGACAAGGGCAGCTTATTGTGGAACAGCAGTGGAATTGTGTATATCTGAAATAGGATATTATACCATAATTTCACAAGTGGATTCAATTTTGGCCCGTCTGAGTTTCTCTAAAAAACCAACAAAAGCTATGATTGATAATGCGATAGAACAGCCTTTTGTCATGTCTAAGATGCGCTTGTCTGAAGATCTGAATATTTGCGATTTAACGGATAAGTTCGTGTTGAAAGAAACTCTCCTTAAACATGATTTGCCTGATTATAGCGTAAATGATTATAGAAAAAGCCCTTATGCACTACTAGAGAATCAGTGGACTCAATTTCTAGGAAGCAGAATTTATCAAGAAGGATATCACGGCCTTTATGCAAAATCGGCTCGTTCCAATTCAGGAAAAGTTTTGGTTCTGTTTTCATCTAAATTGTTGCCCAGTCAGGTAGATGTTTTAGAACAAAAAACGTATCGTATATCTGCTATAGATAGCAGATATAGAAAGATTAGTATACGAAGCAAGCCTGTTCGAGACCAAGTGCTTTGTGAAGATGAAATGGGAAGCAGAAGCCTGTGATACACAAAAACTCATCCACTAATAAATCCAATAGATTATCACAAAACAATTTTTTTTCATAGACTTGTATTTTTATAAAAAATAGACATAATTA
>CAYMLA010000468.1:0-2377 GCA_964390785.1 uncultured Bdellovibrionales bacterium
ACCCCCTTTTAGGGGGTTCTTAAAACCATGTCCCTCTGGGCATGGTTAGTTTATTAACAGCTTGTTATTTTAGTCCATGCTAGGGAGTGTTTTAGAACTATTGGGTGAAAAATTGACCAGTTGACCAATTTCACGATCGACAAAAAATATGTTTTTTTCTTCTGTCCCAATAATTTTAAAACGATCTAATATGGATTGAAATAATTTTTCTTCTTCCATTTGTTCAGTTATAAACCATTGTAAAAAACCAAATGTCGTATAGTCTTGTTCTTGGAGACTATTGTGGACAATATTGTTAATTCCCTTTGTAACAAGAAGTTCATGTTCATAAGCAGACTGAAAGAGTTGATAAAGATTTTCAAAATGATTTGGTGGGGCAGGAATTGATGCAATTGTTGCCATCTCTCCTTTGTCACTTAGAAAATCAAAAAATTTAATCATATGTGATAATTCTTCACTTGAATGTTGTCTAAGGAAAGCGGCACTTCCTTCATATCCTTGTTCTCCAGCCCATGCACTCATTTGCAAATAAAGGTTTGATGCATAGAACTCTTTAACAATTTGTTCGTTTGTTAATTCAATGATTTTTTTGCTTATCATGATAATCTCCTTTTTTTCAAAATGGCTTTTTAGACAGCTAATAATTAGTGGCTGTTGAAAGTTAGTTTAATTTAGTTTATTGTATATAAATATTGTTTTTTCAATGAGATCGAGTAAATGCCACATATTGGTAAAAAATATTTTTTGTATGATGGCTGTTTTCAGGTAGGCTGTCATGCTACAGCCTAGTGGGAGGTTGAATGAGGGTTAGTATTAATTCTTCTAAGAAAAGTCTGTTTACTTTGTGCGTTATCTTTTTTTTGTTGGGGGGATGTACAAAATCTTCACCTCAATTTGAATTGGATCAATGTGTAATGCCAGTTGATAGTAATCAGCTTTATAAGGTCGTTGAAGTTCAAAAAGAAAAAATTAAAGTTGAAAATTTAAATAAAACTTCTGATCAAAAATGGCTCGAAGAAGACGGAAGTCATTGGGTGCTTATTCAATGCCCAGAATAACGAGTGGCTGTTGATAAATGGTCATCTTAACAACAGCCTCTAAATTATGTTTGTTTTTTGAGTGCCGTTACGACTTCATCATACTCTTTATTAAAGGCTTCTGTATTTGTTTGTTTGCGAAAATGGTCTATGGTTGATTTTGCTTCATTGTATCGTTCGAGTTGGATAAGAAGGTGGACAAGAGCTTCTGCAGCAGTAAAATTGATGTAACCATCAAGGTTATTCATGCTGTCTTTGTAGAGAGAAATGGCTTCTTCAATTTGTCCAGCTTTTTCAAGTGAAAGAGCATATTTAAAGGCGACATTAGGATCATCGCCTCCAAGTTGGTAATAATGTTGATAAGTTTGAGTGGCTTGTTGGTGATCTTCAGCTAGAGTTTGAATATGCGCTTTTTCAATGAGGTAATCGAGAGATTTTGTTGTTTCATAAAGAAGATTAAGGGAATATTCTGCACAGTTGAATTTTTGGTATCCTTTACATATTTGTGTTAATTCAATTAAATCCGATTGAGAAGCTATCCCAAGTTGAGCTTTAGATTTTAACCACTGTATTTGTCCGTTTGGTGAGCCTAAAAAAATGCTTACTGCTAAAACTAAGGCAAAGACACTTGAAAACATTAATAGAAATTTTGATGTCTTTAGTTCGACCTGATTATTTTGTTTATCTTCATTTTGTGAATTCATCCAACCACATTGACAAAGGGTAAATCCATTAAACACATGGCCAGATTGAAAGGGTTTGCCACATCGAGGGCAGTGACTATTAATAATCATAATACGGACTCCATTTCGTTTTGTTCGTAATCGACGGTGACTCTTCTCAGTTGTTCGGACAAAACATTAAAATTTGGTTTAAAAAATAAAAAACAAAATTTTCAATTTTTAATCACAATAATAAATAAAACTCTCCTATTAAATATTGGCTATTAAAAAACAGCCAACTTGCAACAACTACAAAATATAAAAATGTTAGCATTGAAGTCAGTTTTAACGATTAGAGTTAAAACTGATTTCTTGTTGAAGAAAGTTAGCAAGACTTGTTCCAGTTTTATTTTGAGGCTATTTGCCTAAAATTTGAAGGAGAAGTTTTAAAAATAAGGACACAAGTACAAAATTTGTCATTTTAAGTCATTGAGTGAGACAAATAATGCGCCCGAATTCATTTTGATGAAAAATTAAGCATCATGATGAATAGGATTGTTCTTCAGATTTATTTGTAAGAATTACAAATATTGTTATACTAAAGATTGTAGTGAAATCGTTAAATAGTGGCTGCTGCAAAACAGCCAACTTTTTCGTTGGCTTCGCTCAAATCTCACT
>CAYMLA010000469.1:0-2377 GCA_964390785.1 uncultured Bdellovibrionales bacterium
TTTTTTTCTTGGTGAATCTTGGCTTCCCTCTCTTTCGCTTGAATCTTGGATTAAAGTTTCTGTGAGTGGTGTTTTAGGGGTTGCTCTTGGAGATCTTTTATATTTAAAAGCATTAAATATACTGGGAGCCAGTCTTGTTGCTATTTCTGAATTTTTGTATTTGCCTATTGCTTTGTTTGTCGCTTGGATTCTCTTTGGAGAGCTTTTAGGGCCTTTAGAATTTTTAGGTGCAACCTTAATTCTATTGTCTGTATTGGTGGCATCTGAAAAATTTAAAAATTTAGACTTAGAAGATCAGAATTCTCAAAATACTTATGAAGATATTTTACAAAATCCTTCTCCATTCAAAAAAATCTTATTAGGATTTGGTATTGCGGCATTATCCTATTGGTTCATGGCATGGGGTGGCCTAATGGTTCGTGATATTATTCGTGAACACTCTCTGCTTTGGGTGACAAGTTATCGTTTTTTGGTTGGGCAAATTGCTCTTATCATTTGGGCTTTTTTTAGAACTCCTAAAGAAGAATTTTCTGTGTTTTTTTCAGATCGTCGATCTCTTATAATGCTAACATGGGGTTCAGTTTTAGGGCCTTTTGCTTCAACTCTTTTATGGTTTGCTGGAATCAAATACACTTTAGCCAGTCGAGCAACAGTCTATAATCAACTCTCACCCCTATTTATTTTAATTTTAGCTTTTTGGATTTTAAAAGAACCATTAACAAAACGCCGAGTGATCGCTTTATTGATGGGTTTAATCGGTGCCCTGTTGATGTCGTTTTAGCAAAAAAACACAATAATAGTTTGAAACTCTCTTTACGAGTCGAAAGGCCAAAAAACTACATCAAGAAGAAAAGGGGTTGATTTTGCGTGTCATCCCTTCCTAAGCTAAACTTATGAATCTATCTGTTGCTCAAATTGTTTATTCTAAATTTTTTAACCCAGCCTTTAATTCAGCTATTTATGATGATTGTTTTCGAATTTATTTTGCACAAATGCATGAAAATCATGCTCTTGAGTTTTATTTTTTGTTTAAAGAAAAAAGAAGCGAATTGTTTGAACGAATAAAAGAAATCTGTTTACAACAAAATAAGCAACTCTATATTCTTTTGTATCCAACTGAAGAGTATTTTAATCAGGTTTTTGAAGATGACCCTCTTTTTGAGTACGGAGTTGGTATAAGTCCTCTAGAAAAAGATGTCATCATTGGCGTTCACCCCTTTCATCAAGACTCTAGTTATGATAAAATTATTAATATAATAGAAACATGGTCTTTAAATTTTTACATGTGATATAAATCAAATGACCTTCAATCAACTCTTCGTACAACTTAAAAACAATAAAATGCCTTTAAAACAAAAAGGACAAATTGTTGTAGAATATGTATTAATGCTAGTTGTTGGAGTATTAATTGCTTTCGTCATTGTTAATGCGTTAATTAACAGAAACGAAGAAGATCCGGGATATCTTATCACAAAGTGGCACAGTATGTTGAAAGCCATTGGCTCTGACTTAAGTGATTAAGTTGTGGCCGCCGCAAAACAGCCACTAAATTTCTCGTTTTATTCTTCTATTAAAAATAGACAAACTCTCTTCGTTTTAATTCAAATTGAATGGCTTTTTGGAGTTTTTCTTGAAAATCTTCAGCGAGTTCATGAACAAGCTCTGTGTCATGAACTGATTCCGGCTTATAAGGAAGATAATAGGGCTCAAAAATACGAATTTTCCATTTTGCAGGAAGAGGAATCACATTAAGTGGTAGGGGTAAGATTGATCCACTGATGTATTTATTGAATTTTAAAGATCTTAGATTGATGTGGGTTTCTTCTGCTCCAATAATCACACAAGGGATAATGGGCGAACGGGTTTTTAATGCAATTCGAATAAAGCCACGTCGAAAGTCCTGAAGATGATAAGCTTTTGCTGTTGGTTTAAAATTGCCGTATTCCCCTTCTGGAAAAATTCCAACGAGTTCATCGTTTTCTAAATATTTAATGGCATTTGGTGTATTGGCTTCAATAAAACCAAGTTTATTCATCGGTATTGTTGTTGTTTCTGTTATAAACCACAAGGGATGCGTTAAAATTTTTGGAATGCGTTGAGTGTATTTATAAATTTCTTGAGACAATATAAAGGCATCAAAGCCGGAATAACCCGAATGATTGGCAATAATAAGGCCACGACCACTTTGAGGCAAATTTTCAAAGCCTTCTGTTTGAAGTCGAAAGTATTTGCGCATAATTTCAAATAAAAAATGAGGAAACACTTGATAGAGCAAAGTGTTACGATCTAAGTCTTTTAAACCAAACAACTTTTCTCTGGCTTGTTTAAAATATGTATTCATGAGTTGTTCCCAACATTTTAATTTTGCTTAAAAAAT
>CAYMLA010000470.1:0-2361 GCA_964390785.1 uncultured Bdellovibrionales bacterium
TAATCTGATCATCATGTTTTAGATGATGTAGTTCCGTCGTGCTTTTTTAATTTTGAAATATTATTCCTCTTTGATATAACCATTTTGATAGTTTTGCATATACCTCAGTTATTGAATTCCCTTTGAATTCTTTCTCATCGTCCATTATCTCAGCCAGAAGAGAATCTGCGATCTTACTTTTTATTTTAAGAAGCACTGGATTCGTCTTTTTATCGTAAACTGTTAGTATTCCTGAATATTCAATCCATTCTTTGGCTCGTAAATGCTTGCCGAATATCTCTTGCTTTGCTTGATATTTGATTGTTGATCCAGGCATAATATAATCATAATTGTTTTTTCATATAAGCAAAACAACTGTTTCCAACAGCAGCACAACCAACAACCCATATATCGTTTCCACAAGAACATTAATTAATAGTTCATTTGCCTAACTTTTTTATCACTTTATCAAAATCGCTCTCATAGAGCGTTTCTTGTATCACACGATATTTTTCGTACTCACTTTCGGCAAACGATTTGGCTATTTCTGCTGATACTCTGCCCGCGTTGGTAAGAATATCTTTTTCATTAAACTGCAAGAAAGCATCGAGTTTACTTTTCCAGTCGCTCATGTTCATTAGTTTGCGATTTTTGGCTTGCAGCTCGGCATAGTCCAAATACATTGATACAATACGATTCAATCCATCGATCTCCTCTTGGTTCAGGTAGTTTTTAGCAATACATACATCGGGTTTTCTGATTGAACCTTTAGGCGCATTTTTCCAGGAGGTTAGTCCCATGTTTGGTTTTGTATTATCGACACGGCTATACACAATCTCGGCTGCTGTTTGCCCGGTAATAGCCCAATGTAATTTGTTTTGAACGCTGGCAAAAAACTCTTTTGTTTCAGGGGAATTAACTTCGTAATCGGAACTGCATTGTGCATAAATGTCAGTAATTTTTTGGTAAAAACGCCGTTCACTGCTCCTAATATCGCGTATGCGAGCCAACTGCTCATCAAAATAATCTTTGCCAAAGATGTTGTTGGGATTTTTAAGCCGCTCATCGTCCATAACAAATCCTTTGATAATGTATTCTTTAAGCTGCTCGGTTGCCCATATTCTGAAGTGGGTGGCTTGTGTGGAACTTACCCGATAACCAACCGATATTATTGCATCGAGGTTGTAGAACTTTACTGACCGGGTTTGCGTTTTATTCGCTATTGCACCATGAGCAGTGGTTAGTTCCAAAATGGAACTAACCACTGTTTCGTTCAGCTCGCCCGATTCGAAAATATTTTTCAAATGTTTGGTAATTGCAGGGCGTTGAACTCCAAACAATTCTGCAATCTTATCTTGTGTAAGCCACACGGTTTCGTTATGCAGGAAAATCTCTACTTTAACCTTGCCATTGGGTGTGGTATATAGCAGAAACTCAGTGAATATATCTTTCTTCGAAAGTGAGTTGTTATTGCTTTTCATAGCTCAGTTTTCAATTTTAATCTATACAACTCCAAATAATCATCACTCTTGCCTAATTTAGTGATTTAGAAAGGTCCGTCTTCTGAGGCAATAAATCTGAGCGACATTCGATGAATGCGGTAATACCTTCATACATGCGATTGCGAAGAGTTTCCATTAAGTGTTGGGAAGGGTATATCATGACTGGGAGTTTATGTGAGATACTAATTCTAGAACTTAAAAATAGTAAAAAACTTCGCTGGGATATTCAAAAATAAAAAAATCCCGCAGTTATCAATAATTTATTGATCGAATTCACTTGCTCATTGTTATACACCGCACTGGTTTCTTTATGTCACGAGAAGATGAAATATCGCACAACTCCTACCACTAATATTTTTTTCCGGGACTAAAACGCTGCAAGGTCGAGATGAAGGTTGTGACAACGCAGGAGGCCAAAGGAATGGGGAGAAAGCAATGTGGGTAGTGATGCTATTCCTTCAGGAAAGCCCCTTTCCATCGCTTGTAAGGTTTGTCAAACCTGACTTTCTGGGGGTTAAAATGTACCGGATTGTACTTCTCTCCAACCCAGCTCTTCATCTCTTCATGGTCTGGATGCGAAGGATCATTAAGGATCTGCTGCAGGCGATAATATCCATCGATACCACCACAATCTTCCGGCGGACAAGCACGTTCTCCGGCAGTGCAGATAGGAAATTTTACTCCTACTCCTACCACCGATTTCTTTGTCCCGGGCTAAAACGCTGCAAAGTGGAAATGAATGTTGTAACAACGCAGGAGGCCAGAGCAATGGGAAAAAAGCAGTGTGGATGGTGTTGGTAAATAAAGAGATATGAAAAAGAGAATTAATTCACAATAGTGCATGCAGATAATTTGCAGTGTCTATCAATCCATTTCTTCT
>CAYMLA010000471.1:0-2359 GCA_964390785.1 uncultured Bdellovibrionales bacterium
TCTGGCTCTTCAATATGTCTTTCAACCGCCTGTGGACCATCTTTTCTGAAAATTTGAAAAAGTTGAAACATCATTTGTAATAGTTCAACGTAGTCTTTTTTACTTGGCCCCTTTTTAGTCAAAGCCGAGAAGCCCATTTTAAATCCCATTTTTATGGTTTTCATTGGGTTGCCTGTTATATACCCCCCTAATGCCGCTCCAAAAATAATCACAACTTCTAAGGGCGCTGCTCTCAAAATAGGAGCCATATGCCCTCCAGCGGCCATAAAACCTCCAAAAACCATAATATAAACGACGGCTATTCCTACAAATCCCATAACTTACCTCTTTTGAAATTCATCGGAAAAAACCAATCAATGCATAAGCAAGAGGTGATTTCAATCGCATTTTCTCAACAAAAGTCGAGTTTTTTTTGAAAGTTTTTAAGCAAATCAAATCAAAAACTATCTCTTTTAGAAGATTTGCTTGAAAATAGGAACATGGTTTTCTATTTAAAATGGCTTCCCATCCTAATCATTCCATTTTGTCTTATGATTTCGACTTATTCTTTTTCTCAAGATCTTATTGATGACAAAATCATTGAGAATAATCTTTCAGCAACCGCAAGCTTCAATAAAATTCAATCCTCTTATGGAGAAAATATTGAACTCACCATTCAAATAGAACTTCTCCCCGGTTTTACGGCTTATGTAGAAAAATTTGAACTCAATTTTTTAACTCCTGGCCACATCCCTCACACTCAGCCTGAAATCTCCCCTACGATAGAATTTGCAGATCCCTTTAGTAAAGAACTTAAAAAAGGAGTAAGAAATAAATCTACACTAAAAAGCATCTTAGAAATACCAAATCAATTCCCCCTCGGAGAGCAAGAAATTCAATTCGAGTTAAGCTATCAAACCTGCACAAAGACATACTGTCTTTTTCCTCAACAAAAAACATTTGCATTAAACTTAAACGTCACTTCTAACCTTGAAGACACCCCTCATCTCTATCACAAAGCATCAAATAGTCTTTTTGATAAACTTTTTAACTATGGATTATTTTGGACGTTCTTATTGGTTTTTCTTGCTGGTATTCTAACAAGCTTTACTCCCTGTATTTTTCCCATGATTCCCATTACCCTATCCGTTGTTTCAAACTTAAGCGAAAACAAAAGCAAAACATACACACTCCTTTTAAGCATTATTTATGTCTTAGGAATAGCAATCACTTATTCCACTCTTGGAGTCATCGCCGCTTCAACGGGAGCACTATTTGGTTCTTTTTTAGGCCATCCTGTTGTTGTTTATTCTCTTTGTATTTTATTTATTTTAATGGGGTTTAGTTTATTTGGTTTATTTGAAATCCAAACCCTCACACTTAAAATAAACCATCCTTCCATCAAAATAAAAAATCCCTATTTTAAAGGCTTTATAAGTGGACTTTTTGCTGGAATCATCGCTAGTCCCTGTGTTGGTCCAGTGCTTGTTTCTATACTTGCCTATGTAGCACAAACACAAAATTTGCTTCTTGGATTTTCACTTTTATTTGTTTTCGCCGTTGGAATGAGTCTTTTGTTAATTGCGCTAGCCATGACGTCAAAATTGATCGATTATTTGCCAAAAGCCGGCTCTTGGATGAACATTTTCAAAAATATTCTTGCTCTTTCAATGCTTGGACTTTCCATTTATATTATTCACCCTCTTCTTCCAACTGACTTATTATGGATTGTATCAGGATTAATTTTTACTCTTCCAGCCTTCTTCTACTGGACAATAAAAAGAAACTCACTTGATCAAATTTCAAAAATCATTATCAACACAATATTTGCACTTGGTTTATTGCTTTGTTTTTTGGGATTATACAAAATAATGCATGAACAATCCTCCATTGCTGAAAAAAAATCATCTGCAATCAATTGGGTAACATACACCGAAACAATCTTCACAGAATCCATTCAAAGCAAAAAACCCATGGTCATTGATTTTTATGCTGATTGGTGCCTTGCATGTAAAGAACTTGAGCACAAAACTTTTTCTCACCCCGAAATGAAGCCTTACAACGATAAAATCATTTTTTTAAAATTTAATGCGACTCATCCTTCTGAATCTCTTCGTCGTCTTCAAAATAAATTTAACATTCAAGGCCTACCAACCCTTCTTTTTTTTGATGACAATGGAGCATGGCTCAACGACCTCACGCTCAATCAGTTTGAAGACCACCAATCTTTTCAAAAGAGACTTGATCATTTATTAAAAACAAACCCCAAATAATGGCTGCTGCAAAACAGTGGCTACTGCGAAATAGAGTCGGCAAACTTGCACACATTGGAAAAAGTTCTTCATGCAGGGGATTTAGTGTTTTAATAAAACTGCCGAGC
>CAYMLA010000472.1:0-2355 GCA_964390785.1 uncultured Bdellovibrionales bacterium
CTTCACCTTCCGCTCTGCCTTCTTTTCTTGCTTCAGTCAGTTCAATATCGTGAGACAATTGCCATCTCATGTGAGCTTCATATTCTTTCTTGGTTATTTCATCAGCAGATAATTCTTTTAATTTGGTAACTACTTGTTCAGTCATAGGATTTTTATCGATTATTGTCCTCACTTCATCCTCCTCTAGTTGCTCGCAATGAGCAAATAAATACATCCAACTCTCCAAGTCGTTTTTTAACTCTAGTGGGCGTTTTCGTCGGGGGAACTTTTTAATTTCCACAAAGGTGAAATCCAGTAGATCTGTCATTTGAATATTGCTATCTTCTGTGCTTAATAACAAAAACTGACTTAGGTAGCTTTTAGTCTCTTTTATAAGGTTAAAATCTAAAAAATTAACCGAATAAACTTTGGTTAGCTCAGTATATGCATCACCTTTTTTAATTCCTTGGCTAAATGCCTGAGCCCAATAAAACAAAGCTCTTTTAAGATAACCTTTTTGCGGAAAAGCCTGCATTTCTATAATAAATTTTGCATTTTTTTCATTAGTAGCGGTGATATCAAAAAATGATGCTTTATCTCTGTCACTATCTTTAAAAAGCTCAGAGTTTTCTATAGATAAACTACTAATTTGTTCTCCCGGTGGAAGATCTAAAACGGCATTTAAAAGGTTGACCAATACATCTGTATTACTAGCAAATATCCTTTTAAAAATAAAATCAGTAGTTAGTTTAAGTAGTTTCTGCTCAGACATTTTAGTACCATACATAGAATTACATGGCTTGTCAAAGAGAAGGCTATCGTTATCTTCGCTATTACCACTTTTCCACCCTAATATCAAATACTTCACAAGTTGAAGAAATGTCACTGGTTAGGAAAGACTTAACATACAAGTTCCCACTTCCAACTTCGGAAGTAAAGTCTGAAATATTTGCTTCAAGAGATCTAGCTAAAAAAACGATAGAAACACTGAGAAAAGAAGAACGAATGGGAAAAGATGCTGTGCTCATATATGCCAATGGAGCTTTTGCCGTTCTGTCACCTCCACCTGAGGAGCCTACAATAAAAATCTGACAATTTTTCTCAAAAAATTGTTTTCGGCTTTGCTGTATTTACTTTTTTTTCACTGTCCAGATTGCAGTTTTTAGTCAATATCAATTGATTTGAAATGTTATTTATGTTATATTTCTTATTAAGATTATTATCCTTTTTGAGCAGAACCACTGAAGGGGTTTTTAAATGAATATAGTGATTACCCAATGGGCTTTAGATTCTTATTTAGATTTAAAGTACAATAACTCAATCACTGATCAAGACTATAAGGCCATCATTCGTCCTGATGTGCTACGACTAAAAACTTATCCCTCTGATCCAAAATTTCAAAACTCTAAGTTCTGGTCTATAGCAACTGACCATGTTGGTAATCGCATTCGAGATGCTTACAAAATGAAGTGGCACAATAGAGGAAATGGAAAAAATCAATTACGCTTACTTGTTGGAATGTTTACAGAAGCTGTAATTTGCGAAGCTTACACGAAAGGAAATACAAACATTGAAAAAAGAAAAATGGCTGTATTTAAAACTCATTTAGAATTGATCCGCAGAAATCAATTCACAGAGTGTGGGAGATTATAATGAAAGCACAAAAAATGACAGCAGATCTAAAAGTTGAACTCATGGAAATTGGAACTTTAATGCACAAAAAAGGTCTACCTAGCTCTTTTATTGTTTCCGCAGTCAATACAGCATTTGAATTTGAAGGCGTTTATGATCTTATGAAAATGTGGGCTGAAGAAAAAAACAAACGAGAACAAAACGAAATCATCGCCGATATTCAAGACTTAATTGACGATTGCTCTCAAAAGGAAAAAATCGAAGGAACTTATAGTCGCTTTGATGATTTAGATGGAATTGCAAAAAACATTAGAGTCTTTAAAGATACACTTCGCCTTGAAGTTGATAAGCATGGTGGTCTTAATCATCTTGCTCAGTTGACCGGAATTCCTCAACCCTCTTTGTCACGCTTTTTTGGCTCAGTTTCAATGCCAAGAAGAAATACTCTTTTGAAGATTGCAAGAGCCTTAAATTTAAGTCAAGTACAGATTGCAACTCAATGGCAGAGATAAAACAGCATTGTTTCGTTTGCGTTAAAAAATAAAAACTCATAGCAAAAAGACTTAACAGCGATTTTGTGCCTCGTAAGGCCTTGTTGATTGAGTTTTTACTTGTATTGATTGTTTTAAAAAAGGGTGTGTTCAGTTTTTCTCAATAGAGAGCCTATTAGGGACTTTTAATGCCCTCTTAAAACATTACAAAAGAGTCATCCATGTCATTCATCATCAATCAAAACACTTTGGC
>CAYMLA010000473.1:0-2345 GCA_964390785.1 uncultured Bdellovibrionales bacterium
ATTTGAGCGAAGCCAACGAAAAAGTTGGCTGTTTTGCAGCAGCCACTAAATAAGATAAAGGAATAAATAGTATGACATTGGATGAAAAAAATCGAAATGAGCGTGGAAAAATTGATTTTGTTGGTAAGAGCGTAATTTTTAGTGTTGTCTCTGGAGTTTTGATCATCATTGCTCTTGCTGAGATATTTATTCATGGTTTAAATTATGGAATTGATTTTTCAGGTGGGACTGAAATTCAGGTGCAATTTTTAAATGAAGATGTTTCAGCGGCACAATTAAGAAAATTTGCGGATGAAGTTGGGTTGCCAAATGCTACGGTGCAGGCGTTTGGCGAAAAAAATGAGTTTCTTTTTCGTTTTCAAGGAGAAAAGGGAAAAACAGATAAAGAGACCAATGAAAAGTTAAACGCTTTGATTAGCAAAGTCACTGATGGAATTAAGGCTCAATTTTCCGAGGCTGGTGTTGTGTTAAGACGAGTGGATTCTGTTGGGCCTCAAATTGGTGATGAATTAAAACGAAACAGTTTATTGGCTGCTTTTTATTGTCTTATCTTAATTCTTGTTTATGTGGGATTACGTTTTGATTATCAATTTGCTCCTGGAGCTGTGATTTGTTTATTTCATGATAGTGTTATCGCTCTTGGGATACTGTCTTTGCTAAACAAAGAAATCAATGTTCAGATTATGGCTGCCGTGTTGACAATTATTGGATACTCCTTAAATGATACGATTGTGACTTTTGATCGAATCAGAGAAAATGTGCTTATTTTTAGAGACAATAGTCTAGCTTTTATTATTAATCGTTCAATCAATGATGTGTTGTCTCGAACAATTTTGACTTCTTTGACAACATTGATTGCTGTTGGGTGTCTTTATTTCTTTGCTGGAGGGGTTATTGAAGATTTTGCCTTTACTCTTGGAATCGGCATTATTGTAGGAACATACTCTTCAATTTATGTGGCTTCACCTCTTGTGTTAGTTGCAAACAGCTTAATGTCTACAAAAAAGGCATCCTAGAAAAGGTTTTGGTTGTTTTTCTGCTCGCCTAAGTGGCTGTTTTGCAGCAGCCATTAAATAGTCAAATTTTGGGGGATAGATCTGTGATAGAGTGGGTTCTTAAACAAAAAGAAATCACGTTTGTTCCCGATGATGTTCCTGAAATAATATGGCGTATTTTGCTGGGACGTCAAATCACTTCATCTCAAGATGTTCAAAATATAATTAAACCGAGTCTCAGAAATTTGTCTGATCCTTTTTCTTTATTCAATATGGATTTGGCTGTTCGTCGATTAATACAGGCTTATCAAAATAATGAGAAAATTTGTATCTATGGAGATTATGATCTTGATGGGACTTCTGGAGTTGCTCTTTTAAAAACGGGTTTTGAGGATCTTGGGTTTTCTTATGAAAATATTTTAACTTATCAGCCATCCAGACTCCTTGAGGGGTATGGTTTTCATAAAGAGGCCATCAATTCTTTAATTGAAGAGCAAGGAGTTCAACTCTTTGTAACAGTCGATGTCGGAATTACTGATGTGGAAAGCACTTTGTGGGCAAAACAAAGAGGAATTGATGTTATTATTACAGATCATCATTTGCCTAAAGAAAATTCACCTGATGCGTTTGCTGTTGTTAATCCCAATCAAACCCATTGTCGGTCTAATTTAGGATATCTTTGTGGAACCGGCGTTGCCTTTTATTTGTTGATGGCTCTAAAAAAAACATTATCCAATCAGCTTTATTCCGGTTTAAAAGTGAATCACCAATTGGATTTAAAAAAATATTTGGATTTTTTTGCGGTTGGAACTGTAACAGATTTAGTTCCTCTTGTTGGAGATAATCGTATTTTAGTTAAACATGGTTTGTTGGAATTATCGAATACAAGTCGTCCAGGTTTTCGAGCTTTGCTTCGTGAAGTTGGACTTTTAGGGAAAAAACTTTCAAGTTCTGAATTGGCTATTCGATTTGCTCCTAAGATAAATGCTCTTAGTCGAATGGATTCAACGATTCGTCCTTTGGATTTATTTTTAGTTGAAGATGACCATCAAGCTGATGAGATGGTGAAGCAAATTATGGAGATCAATTCACATCGTGTTTCTAAGCAAAAACAGGCTGAGTCTTTGGCATTAGAAAAAGTTAAAAATGCTCAGCCTCAAGAAGACGGGTTTTTATGGGTTTATTCTTCTGAATTTCATAAAGGAGTGATTGGCTTAGTGGCCACACAATTGTCTCAACTCTATCAAGTTCCTGCTTTTGTTGGGGCGTTTGATAAAAATCGAGGGCTAATTTCGGGGTCTGTTCGTGTTCCTGTTTATGAGTCTGTTTCTGTTTTAAAGGCTTTGGAAG
>CAYMLA010000474.1:0-2342 GCA_964390785.1 uncultured Bdellovibrionales bacterium
TCTCCGTTTGTTTCATCAACTCCTGAGCCGAAAATTTTTGTAAAGGCCTTGTTTTGATAATAATGTCTGCCTTCCGGGGTTGCTATGCCAATTGCGTCTGAAGAATTATCAACCGTCATTTCAAGGAGATGATGTTGGATATGTTGTTAGTTTCCAATGAGTATAACACAAATTCCACCAAGTCATTTCCGCTTTTAATTTTTCTATGCTAATTCACTATTTTGCTTATCAACTGTTCATTTATATACACCTTCATTCATGAACGATGTGTCGAAAAACTTTCGTCGAGGGGCAATAGTCCTGAACGAAATAAATCAGATATAAATTTCTGTTTGAAAGAGCTTTTTTTTGAACATGAACTGCTCATGTTTGATTTAATTTAAAGCTTTTGCAAATTTCTTCCTAAAGGCAATTTAAGGATTTTCCGATTGTATTTATAGAAACTGTGCAAAAGGAGAAATATGTTTCGTATTATTGTCTTACTAGCGAGTTGTGTTATGTTTTTGGTTTCTTGCACGACATTCAAAAATTCAACCGGATTATCGCCATTCTATAATTCTGCTTTCTACGATAAAAATAAAGCTCCTAAAGGAATAATGCCTGAATCTATTGATGGAAGTGATATTGATGAGTTTCATCTTAGATATAAAGCAGATTATCATTTTACGTTAGGTGAAGCTTATAGTCTCGAGGGAAAACCTTCAAAAGCCATTGAAGAATTCAAACATGTGCTTATTTATGATCCTCAATCGAGTAAAGTAAGAATGAAGTTGGCGACTGAATATCTAAAATCAGGCTTAGTAAGTGAAGCTGTAAGATATGCAGAAGAAGCCACTCAAGAAGACAAAAATAACATTGATGCAAAAATTTTATTAGGTGGATTGTATTCTATGTTAAAAATGTATCAAGAAGCGATGAAACATTATCAGGCAATTTTAGAAATTGAGCCAGAAAACACAGAGGTTCCTCTTTATATTGGGGCTATTTATGCAGAGCAAGGTGATCAAGAAAAGGCTATAAGTTATTTTGAAAAGTTAAGTGAGAATCCAAACTTTGAGAATAAAGCTCTTGCATACTATTATATAGCAAAAGTTTATATGAAAAATTTAGAAGGTGATGGAGCAGAAAAGGCTAAACAATACTTGCTTAAAAGTTTAGATTTTGATCCAAAGTTTGAAGATGGAGTTTTAGCCTTGGTTTCTTTATACTCTGAAGCGGATGAACGAAAATTAGCTATTTCAACACTAGAGAGTTTTCAAAATAAAAATGCGTCAAGTATTCAAGTGGCAGAAGTGCTTGCTCAGCTTTATTTAGAGGATGAGTCTTATCAGAAAGCTTATAACCAATTTTTAATTGTCGAAAGTCAAAATGATAGTTTGAATGTTAAAGTCAAAATGGCATTAATTTTAATTGAGCAAAAGCGCTTTCAAGAAGCGATTAGTAAACTAGAGGAAATTTTAAGAATAGCTCCGGAATCAGATAAAATTAGATTTTATTTGGGAGCTGTTTTTGAAGAGATTAAAGATTATGATTCTGCTGTTGAACATTTTTTAAAAATTCCAGTTATGAGTACTTTTTATCCGGAAGCAAGAATCCATGCTTCGTATTTAAGAAAAGTTCAAGGAAATTTAAGTGAAGCACAAGAAATTATTCAGCAAGGATTAAAACACAGACAAGATGTTCCTCAGATGTATGCAATTTTGGCTTCAATTTATGATACTCAAGGTGAATTTGTTGCCGGAGTTGAAATGCTTGAAAAAGCAGTTGAAAAATTTGAAGATCAAGTTCAATTAAGATTTTTTTTGGGCTCAATGTATGATCGTCTTGGAAAAACAGATCAAACAATAGCTCAGATGAGAAAAATATTAGAAATAGATTCAAATCATGCTCAAACTCTTAATTATTTGGCTTATACTTTCGCAGAAAATAATAAGGATTTAGAAGATGCTGAAATCTTTATTTTAAAAGCATTGTCACTTCAACCAAAAGATGGATATTTTTTAGATACATTAGGATGGGTTTATTTTAAACAAGGTCGAATTGATGACTCTATTGTGGCGCTAGAAAAGGCATTTAATCTCATAGAAAATGAAAGTATAATTGCTGAACATTTAGGGGATGCTTATTATAAAAAAGCAATGGTCCATAAAGCCTATAAAATGTATTTAAAAGCAGTTGAAATTGAGACAGACAGTGTAAAGAAAGAAAAAATACAAGCCAAGATTACAGCGATTAAACAACAACTTGAAAATCGTTCTCCTGCGTCGGCTTTAATGCAAGAATAACACATTATACTATAAGACTCCCAGATCTCGTTTTTTTAAGCAAATTTATCATTACGC
>CAYMLA010000475.1:0-2336 GCA_964390785.1 uncultured Bdellovibrionales bacterium
TGCGTAATGATAAATTTGCTTAAAAAAACGAGATTTGGGAGTCTTATAGTATAAAATGATGAGGATTAATCTATTTTAAATTGAAATTCTAAATACTATCGAGATTTGATAAGGCCTGCATTAAACTCAAAACCAACCTTTTAAACTGCCCGCGTCAAACGAACACGCTCAGGGCCAGCACCATAACTATATGATTTAATTAACGATATGCCACTTGTTTCGACGTGTCGACTGATGGAAGTGCCTTGTTCGATTTGTGTTTTTGCGTTTAAATTTAACTGCACTGCAATAGTTTCGAGGTTGCATAAATCAGCGTTTTATCTTTAAAGCATTGAGACTGTTGCCGCTTCGTTGCTGCGCCCAAAAAATCAGCAAACAAAAGATAAGTGTTTAAAAAAAGTAAAGTTCAATAACCGTCACTCGTGATCTGATGTTCGTTACCGATGTCCGATTCTGTCATCAAGAAGTTTCCTATTACAATCGTTCTGTTGTTGAAAGAATTGGAAACAAAAATCTGTTAGTGGGCAATGGAATCGGAAAGCTTAACTTCGATTTGTGCAGCCTCTCTTTTCCATGTCTAGTTTGTAAATTGTGATAAAACACTAAATTGTATCTAGAGTGGCTTTTGCAAAATAGTTAAATTTGAGGTGTGAAAGCTCAACTCAAATGAGTCGCACACACAAGTGTGTCTCGTGAGACTTGAGTGAAAGCAACGAGATAAGGACAAGTGCGCGTCAATAAAATTGAAACAACCTTGGGTATAGATTATTCAAAAATCGATGATTGAAGAGGGTTTTTAATGTTGTGTTGAGTGCTTCTTTTTGCTGGATGCAGCGGGAACGCGAGAGGACCAGTTTTTGTTAATGGCCTGTAATTCCAGTATATTTTCAAATTCAATGATTTCATTTTTTAGTGGCCAAGTGTGTTCCTGTTTTTGCGAGTAGAGTTGATCGTAAATTTTTCGATCTGAAATGGCTCTTTTTAAGGATTTGATTTCAAAATATTTTACCCGCTGTTCGACGATTCGTTTCTGTGTTTTTAGTTTGGACAATCGTTTGGTGAGTTCTGAACGAGAAGAGTTTTGAGGCTCTAATCGCATAATTTCTTGTTCAAGGGAAAGTATTTGAGCTTCTATGGATTTAATCTGATTTTTATTTGCACTCACCTTTGAGTTATAAGTTAAGTAGATTTTATCTTCTAATTCAGGATTTTTATTGTAAGAGCGACAAGACAACAGCGGTGTTGCCAATAAAACAAGCAATACAGATCTCAGAGCACCGTACCGAAACCATTGATGTGCGAAATCACACATAATATTGTCTCCATTGCCGTTAAAAGCAATTGTTTAAATATAAGTTGTTGAAAAACAATTATATAACGGCATTTAATCAAGAATGTTCTACGTAGAACATCGGAAGATAGAGAAAAAATTTTAATAGAGAAATTTTAATTCACTTGCAATTTTTTCACATTACTATAAAAATCACCGTGAGAAACAGAATTACAATATCAATAAGAGGTATCTATGGCGCAAGTCATTTGTATAGCTAATCAAAAGGGTGGCGTTGGGAAAACAACAACAGCAATTAATATTTCGGCGTGTTTAGCTGATTTGGGTAAAAGAGTTCTCATTGTTGATATGGACCCACAAGGTAACGCTTCGAGTGGCTTAGGAATAAAAAGATATGAGATTCAAGACTCGAATGTGTATCATCTTGTCATTGGAGAAAAAGATATTTCTCAACTGATAAGATCGACAAGCATTAAGGGATTAAAAATTATTCCAGCAACACCAGATTTAGTGGGTGCAGAAATTGAATTGGTTGATTTAAAACAACGAGAATATCGATTACGACAGGCCTTAAAGCCTGTTTTATCGCTGTATGATTTTATAATTATTGATTGTCCCCCCTCTTTAGGCCTTTTAACATTAAATTCACTATCGGCGGCTCAAAGTTTTATTGTTCCGTTGCAATGTGAATATTTTGCGCTTGAAGGATTAAGTCAGCTATTAAACACCGCCGGTTTAATAAAAAAGCGTTTAAATCCAGAGCTGAAGATTGAAGGAATTGTTTTAACCATGTTTGACACAAGAAACAACCTCAGCCATCAAGTTGTAACTGAAATAAAAACGCATTTTGGATCAAAGGTATTTAAAACAATAATTCCAAGAAATGTTCGTATCAGCGAAGCCCCCTCTCACGGAATGTCAATTCTTGAATACGATTCAAAATCAACAGGTTGTAAGCGATATAAAGAACTTGCAATAGAAATTGTCGCAAGGCATCAAGCTCAATTTCAATCCCCAAAGACTTATCAAGGAGAGGTCAATGCCT
>CAYMLA010000476.1:0-2329 GCA_964390785.1 uncultured Bdellovibrionales bacterium
ATTCAACAAGCCGGAATGATTACCAGTTAAAGAACTTAAAAAGAGAGCTCGAAAGAGGCCTAACCCCTCATCGCAAAGATCGCCTACCTCGTTTTATAAATTCAGAGATCAAATCAAATCAAGCGGCTCTAAATCTCGATCAAAATTTAGTTGATTTTTTATATCGCCAACAAAACACCAACCCCTTTAAATACATAGCTGGTGAATTCTCGGAAGCTGATCGCTCTCGCTTTATCAAACGAATTAAAACTGCAAATTTCATCCGACGAGAATTGCTAAAACAAACTTCAATGGAAGAAAGTTTAGTTGATGACTACCTATTACTTCTAACAGGAGAAGATGTGTATCCAATGCTTGAGGGAAAATTTTTAGAAAATTTAGAATTAGTCTCCACCGAAGACAAAAACCTCCTTCAACAATCATCAGACATGATAACGCGATGTCTCGCAATTAAAAACAATTTGAAAATCAGCAATGATTTAGTTGGAAATCAGTTAGCAGAGTCTTTTACTCGGTTTATCAGGCCTGATCCGACACTTATTGAAGAGTACTACGACTTTCGATCTAATTTGATAACGACACTTCAAAACAACGGAATACTAAGGCTAAGAGCAAACATCCCATTTAAAGAAGATATTATTAGGGCCGTCACAAATTGTGATGCCCTATTTGATATAAGAAGAGATGATCTATTAGCAACACAAATACTCAATGATTTTCCAATGGGTCGAGGCTTGATCACTCGAGGCATTGGGCACGTAAACAGTTTACGATACACTTTCCTAGACAACTGCCGTGAGACCTTTTAGTAATTATAAAACTGGAAGGTAATTTCTGTGCTACACAAAAATTGATCCACTAATAAATTCAATAGATTACCACAAAACAATTTTTTTCATAGACTTGTATTTTTATAAAAAATAAACATAATTACAAACCATGTTTAAGATATTTTTTTTTGCTGGTCTCCATTATTCGTATTCTCTTGTGGCATGAGTTTCTGTGTAGAACAGGTTATTTTAACATTGACCTGATTGCATTGGCTAATTCCTGTTCACCAATTTCAGAAGTTTCGGAATTTACAAACCGACAAATGAACAATTTTTTAAAATTAAAGTTGTACTGATTGTTTAAATATGACACTTCAACGAGAGGAAATTCTTCCCCTTCAATTGTAACAGATGGAATTTCAATATCAGCAGCATCATAAATTACAGCGATTGCCTTGGCTGCATGTACGATTGCGCCCTCTCTCAGTATCGGCAACAAAATATCTTGGGCAATTTCAAAAGCTTCTTTCATTTCTGGGTCTAAACTTTCAGGGTTTTCAAGGGCTTTTTTTATTTCGTCAAATGATGCCATTGCATCTATGAATAGTTCAGCAGAGCAATTTACACTAACGAATTTGGCTCGAATCTCAATGGCAGGTTCCCCTGCTGCAAAAACTATTGGAAAGAAGAAAAACAAAAAGATCATTGATAATTTCATGTTTATCCTCCAAAAAAGTAAAAAAAAATAGACGCTTTATTATTATAAATATAACAACACATAATTAAAAGTTGAAACTCTATATATAGAGTGTTTATAAAATATTTTCAATTAAGCCAACAAATTTTGTCACTTTAGCGAGATTTATTTTTCGAATACCAGTTTTTTTCCCGTGCCAACTTTAGTGTTTCTTCAATGAAGGGTGATTTTTTTGCAAGATATTCAGCCATACCCGATGTATTTATATCAGCAAGCTTCTTTTTAAGTTCTGAATATTTTTTTGCTCTTTCAGGATAAGATTTTAAGTAATCCCTAAACAATAGTTGTTCTTTTACACATGGATGTTCCAGACCACATAAATGCAATTTATGTGTTCTAATATTGTCTTTGTTTTTACTGAAATACCAATGACCTGGATGACCAGATTCTTCTCCACGGAAATTATATCCAAGACTTTCAATCTTTAAAAAGTAACATGAAAAATCAGATTCTGGCCGCAATACTACCAAAATATCAATTTCAGGCTTAGCCAACATACCCGGAATTGAAGTACTACCAACATGATGTATATCAATTATATCTTTTCCAAAAAGTGGATAGAGGGCTTTTTTTTCTTTAACGAAAAGATTTGCCCAATTTTGATTGAATTGTTCAAGGTTACTCGTCAGAGGCATACTCTCAACCGGTCAAACTCCCTAATAATAGAGATTTTTTGTTCGTAAATGAATTTATTTTTTCAAATTATTATAGACCTAAATTTAGGTCAACTAAAAATTCCGTGCTACACAATAATTTATCCCACAAGTGAATACGAATAATGGAGAACCTGTGGTATGCCAAA
>CAYMLA010000477.1:0-2323 GCA_964390785.1 uncultured Bdellovibrionales bacterium
GGGTTTTGAAAACTCATGTATACAGTTTTGTATACAGTTTGAAATGGTTTGTATCTTTTTTTGTTTGGTGGTAACCTTTGTTTTCGCTTTTGACAATGATAAATACGCACCGACGTACTTTCCTATTCTTTAATTAACCGCCGTATACCTGCCTGCGCGTAGCCGCCTCGGCGAAGGCAGGCGAAGCCCTTAATTAAGGTGGAATTAGAGGCGCTCTCGTGAGTTTAACGGTTCACCGACCGTTTACTTGATTGCGCGTTCGTTCTTCTTCTCGTCCAAGTGTTTGCCGTTTCATTCTTGTCGTCTCTCTAACCAATAGTTAATTATTTCTTCAATGTCTGTGAGTTGTCTGTTAGATGCGTTGCCACGAACCCAAAATTCTTTTTTATTTTCTTCTACTTTCAAAAATATCGGCCTTGTTATGCTTGGTGTAACTTCAACTACAAAAATTGTTTTTCCGTCTACGTCTGCAAAGTCACCATTCACAAGGGCTTTTACCGAAAACCCTAAAAACTTTTCAATCACTCTGTCAAAGTCAAGTTTGAAATAATCTCTTTTGTTTTCCTTGACTGCAAGTCTGAAATCAAAATCTAAACCTTGCACTTCACCGTTGTCTTTGACGCCAATGAATAGAAGTCCTCCTTTAGCATTAAGAAATGCACAAATTGCTGTAGCTATTTTATTGTTCACATCGTGCTTGCCTTCCCAAGTTCTGTTTGTAAAATGATAACTTAGAGTTGGCTTAAACTCTACTGTTTCGCCTTCGCCATTTGTGATTATATCTGCGTATTCTTTTGTTGTAACTAAACCTAATATTGGATTATTCGGATCTTCCAACCCAGTCCAGTCAAAAGGTGTTTCGAGAAATTCAAACTCGTCTGCGATTTGAGTTCTCCAATCAAAACAAGACGCTTCTCTTTTAAGGTTGTTGTATTCGTATTCGTTTCTGTAATAATAATCCAATTCATTTTCAAGGTGGAAGGCAAAAAATGAAGGGTCGTCAAACTCACTTGAATTACCGATTCCATGAATTAAATTTTTATCCCCAGCATGATCATTAAGACTGTCGTCCTTGTAAATAGCTTTTGTCGGAACGTTAATTATAAAATAAACGCCAATACCCGTTGAAAGAGAATTTGATAAGTCAATATCGGTTTTTCCGAAAGTTAAGTTAATGTCAAGATTAGGAGTGAGATATGCTTTAAGGTCTTCTCTTGCTTGCTTATCAGTTGAATACTTCTTATCAATGCCTTCAAGCAGAATATCAACCCAATTTTGATAGCAACGGAAGGCCGCTAATCTTGCATTAATTGGGTTTTCATCTCTAAATTCCTCAAAGTGTTCAATATATTCAACACTGTCCTTGCTGTGATAATTAAAAAGTTTGATTTTAACTGCGTAATGAAATGCTGTATCCATAATTATATTTTACCTGCTTGTGTTTTGCAAATATTTCTGAACCTATCGAGTTTGTCAGCAAGCGGATTAAATCGTCTTGTTCTTTTGTCAAGGTCAAGAATTGGCTTCAATTCTATTGTGATCCGCTTTTCGGTTTCTCTCAGTTGTTCGTATGTAAAAGGTTTGTCGGAAGTCCAGTAGCCAATTTCAAGATTTTCTTTCATCCAGTCGGTTAGATTTTGTTCTTCTTTAAATTTGTAATTGTCAAACCGCTTAGTATCATTTTCAGCTCCTCTGGGAATTGCAGTAAGTTTTAGTTTGTCCTTGAGAACTGCACCGATTGAACGCCTCAAAGTTGAGCTTCCTGTTTTACCTGTTTTAAAGTGTTGATTAAAATCTCTGTCGTGTAAGCTCTTCTTTGCGATGCCAATATAAATTACCTGTCCGCCTTTACCGAAGTCACCAAAGTTTGCGCTATCTGTAAGAAAGAAAGCATAAATTCCTGGCTTTTTTGGATAGTTTTTGTGTTCGTCAAATTTTTGCTTTGTCGCAGTAAATGATTTTGCAATTCTGTCTGTCATAGCTAAAGTTTTAATTTGCACTGTCGTCAAAAAATGACGTACAACGGGAGTCAGTAAAAACCCATTTAACAAATAAAGATACTGCTTAGGATTGAAACCGACAGCCTTTAAAGGTATATAATTATCAGATTAAATCCGGAAAAGATGTGGTATTGTAAAATTATGAGTGTAAATTTCAGGATCCTACAAATCGAAATTAAAATTTTGCGTTATCCTGAAGTTATAAATTGCACACAAAGTAGCTATAATTTTAAGTTAATAGAAACTTTTTAAATAATGGAAGATCGCCCCACAACTATTGAAAAACGGCAATTCACTTGTACCTCCTGCAATTACTCTGTCCA
>CAYMLA010000478.1:0-2322 GCA_964390785.1 uncultured Bdellovibrionales bacterium
GCGTTTTTCAGTATCCATCAATAGTACTCAATCCGGAAAAATCAATAACGAAATCTAAAAGGAGTTTCATACGATACAGTATCAGCCGTTGGTCGATTTGGGAGTTCGTGAGGGGGGTAGATCGACACCACCCGAATGAAACGGGTGGCATTTCAGCAAACGTTTCAACGTAAACCAGCTTCCCTGGATAAAACCGAATTCTTGATACACTTCCATCGCATAAACGGAGCAAGTCGGATAAAAACGGCATGCCGGAGCTATGTAAGGTGAAAGCCACCTTTTGTATAACTTCAACATCAAGACCATTGTTTGGGCGGGTATGCGGCAACCCGTCCGGAGAATCCGATTCATAGATGTATCGCGGATCAATCTTTCCGCCGCGAGACGGTTTAGGATTTGTAGTTCGTATCGTCTTTGAGCAGTTGTTTTCTCTTTACTATGCGAATTATATCGTCTTGTACATCGTAAAAATTGGCCTTATTTGAATTCGCTTTTGCCCGAACTACAATATCCACATTCTGAGAAAACTGATTTTTAATGTGCCGAAACACCTCACGAAACAACCGTTTGATGCGGCTGCGCTCAACCGCATTTCCGGCTTTCCGGCTGACTATCATACCCAAGCGTGAATGTGGCTTTTGATTCGCCTCTGTATAAATTACACAAAATGTCCCGCTCGTTCCTTCGTGCCGGAGAACGTTTCGTATTTCCTCCTTCTTTCGTAACCGTTCAAATGGTCGGAATCGTTCGTTCAATTCCTTGGGTTGCGGTGAAAATTACCGCTAATAGTTATTAACGATGTACCAAACTATCTGATATCGATAAACGGTGGCGGCCTTTCTGGCGTCTTCGCTTGATAACCATCCGGCCACCACGAGTTTTCATTCGGGCACGAAATCCGTGTTGGCGCGCACGCCGTATTTTACTGGGTTGATATGTTCTCTTCATTTTCCACCATTTATTTTAATATTTGTTCGTGATAATCATCATAGATTTGGGGAAATATTAAGAATAACTGGACTATCGAGCAAGTCAAGGCACACATTCGCCAATGCCATTAACTTAAGAACGTATTATAAAATTTTGTTTGTTGAAATTTTCTCAAATAAGAGACCGGCTCGGCAGGAGCACTCCACGACGCATTTTCAACCTTGCCCTCCTAACAGTAAAATCCTTAATGTTAATGACATTGATCCATTCACTGCCAAAGTGTTCCATTTTGCAAAAATTTTACTTCTCATAAAAAGAGAAATTTCTTGATTGAATCAATATTAAATTATTATTTTCTAATTTTTATTATATTTTTATAATTTTTTGCAATAAAACACTAGAAATTATGTTATACTTATTATAATTTATATCTTCAGTATTCTAAACCATTTGCTTGAGAAAATATTATTTATCAAAAAAGTGGTGGATAGTGCTTCTTTTTTGTTTACATTTGGCCTTCGATTTGCTATATTACAGGATAGAGTAAGGATGAGAAAAAAAAGTGATTGAAGTTTAACACCCAGAAAATTCTTTACTTATAGAAGTAAAACGATTAGGGAGTATAATTTAATTAGTAGGAAATTGTAATCATAACTGTTACTAATTAACTCAATAATGGGCTACAATTTTCTGCTGGTTATCAAGGAGATAGATTATGCTGTTATTTAACAACAAGGATCAATCATATTCAGAGAACATCCAAAATGAAATGGGCATGAAATGGAATCAGGTCCATAGTTTGATTTCTCAGTCGGATGAATGGGCAGAACGCGTAAACCACGCTTCAGACTCAAAAACACCGCCGGTAGACATTTTTGAAGACGATCAATACTTTATGGTCAATGTGGAACTGCCCGGTTTCTCTTCTGAAGATATTGTGGTTGAAGTCGCCCAAAATCAAATCTCCTTTCATGCGGAAAAAAAGCGCCTGCAAAACGATACAAATGGGAAAATTCGTCTCTATGAAAGAGGCTTTGGCGTATACCGCCGTCAAATCACTTTTCCAGTTGAAGTCAATCCAACAAAAGCGCAGGCGAAGTACCATGATGGTGTTTTGATTGTGAATCTACCCAAAAAGAACATCACTCAAATTCGGCCTGTTGACATCGAATTTTTAAACGAGGAATATGAAATTAATTAACAAGCGGATGAGTTGTAAATCATCAAAAAAATTAATAATATTCCATGTAAAAAAAGGCCATTCACGAAGTGAATGGCCTTATTATTGTAAATGTCAAAAATAGCCTGCCTTTATAAGACGAACCGGCAAAAAGTCTGATCTAGAAAACGACTACACAATATATATTAACACGGCCATGCAACCTGCACTTT
>CAYMLA010000479.1:0-2300 GCA_964390785.1 uncultured Bdellovibrionales bacterium
TTAATGTACGCCTCGTTCGATTTGAACTCGCGCGCCTCAAATTTGACTATTTTGCTGCTGCCACTTAGGCTATAGCATGACAAGCCAACTAAGACAAACAGTCCCTATTAAACATGAGCCATCCGGGTAACCCCTATGACTCCCTTAATTTTTTCCAGTTCAACAATCAACTGATTAAGATGTTGTGTGTCCTTAACTGAAATATCAAAAATTGAAACTCCTTTTTCGTCTCTTGTTGTCCGAATTTGAGCATTATGGATATTACATCCAAGAAACGAAAGAGTCTCAGTTATATTTTTCAAAAGACCTGGAATGTCATGACTAACAATACGAATTCGAACAATTCGCTCTTGACCTTTTTCTCCTTCTGAACTCAACCATTCAACTTCTACCTTACGAAGTTGATCCATTTCAAATGCTCTTGGACAATCTGATCGATGCACAGTAATGCCCTTTCCACGAGTAATAAAACCTACAATAGAATCACCTGGAATAGGACTACAACATCTTGCATAATAAACCAAAACATCTGACATCCCATCAACTTGAATAATTGATTTTGATTTTTTCTTTCTAATAGGAACTTGTTTAAACACTTTTGATAATAATGAAGATTCAGTCTCTTCAATTTTTTCTTTAGACAAAACTTGAGGAGCAAGACGCTCTAAAACAGATCGACTTTCAATTTTTCCATATCCAACACGAATAATTAATTCATCAGCATCATGGGCTCCAATATCTTTTAAATATCGATCAAACTCCTCGCCCTTAAAGAATTTGAGATAATTCAAACTATACTTTCGAAATTCTTTTTCTAAAAGCTCACGACCTAATGTTAAAGCAAACTCCCGTTGTTCTTTTCGAACATGTGACCTAATTTTAGTTTTTGCCCGATTTGTCACACAAAATTTAAGCCAATCTTTAGATGGAAATTGATTTTTTGAAGTAATGACCTCAACCGTATCACCACTTTTTAATTTGTGTCTTAACGGAACCATTCGACCATTGACTCGAGCTGAAACACAATGACTTCCAACATCGGTATGAATTGAATACGCAAAATCGATCGGCGTTGCCCCGTCGGGCAATTCCTTAACTTCCCCTTTAGGGGTAAACACATAAATCTCTGATTCAAACAAATCAGATTTAATTGTATCAAGAAATTCGTCTGGGTTATGCATCTGTTGATGCCAAGAGACTAACTCTCTTAACCATTCAAACTTAGAAGTATTTAATTTATCAACCGCACCTTTTTCCTTATATTTCCAATGAGCAGCAATTCCACGTTCTGCAACAATATGCATTCCATACGTCCTGATTTGAATCTCAATCCTTTCTCCGCCTGGCCCTACTACAGTCGTATGAAGACTCTGATAGTTATTCGCTTTAGGCATTGCAATAAAATCTTTAAATCGTCCGGGAATTGGTTTCCAAAGACTATGAACAAACCCTAAAACCTCATAACACTCTCGAACGGATTCAACCAATACTCGAAAGGCAAGCACATCATAAACCTGTTCATAATCAATATTTCGAAGTTGCATTTTACGATAAATAGAATAAAAATGCTTTGGCCTTCCCTGAATTTCGTACTTAAACTTTGCTTTCCCCAATTCAGTTGAAAGAAGTTTTTTTACATCTTCAATATAACGTTCGCGTTCCTTTTTTTTCTTTGAAACTTTTTGAACCAATTGATAATACATTTCTGGACGCAAATAACGAAAACTAAGATCTTCCAATTCAATTTTTAAAGCACTAATTCCCAACCGACTAGCCAATGGCGCATAAATATCCAATGTCTCCTGCGCTATACGAAATTGTTTGTTATAAGGCATATGATTAAGTGATCTCATGTTATGGAGTCGATCAGCTAACTTAACTAAAATAACACGAACATCTTTACCCATAGCAACAATCATTTTTCTAATATTTTCAATTTGCTTTGTATGAGTATCTTTAAACTGAATTTGTGAAATTTTAGTGACTCCATCAACCAAATAAGCGACTGTTTCTCCAAAATGCTCTTTAATATCATCCAAACTAATCTCTGTATCCTCTACAGTATCATGCAACAAACCAGTCATTATGGTTGATAGATCTAAATTTAAATCAGCAAGAATCCCCGCAACACACAAGGGATGATTGATATAAGGCTCACCACTCCGACGAATTTGACCAGTATGAGCCTCTTCAGAAAACTCGTAAGCTTTTTCAATTAAATTAAAATCTGCTGTTGGGTAGTATTCTTTAATTTTTTCAATAAGATCGTCCAATGTTTTTAAAGGACGATTATCTAAGCC
>CAYMLA010000480.1:0-2298 GCA_964390785.1 uncultured Bdellovibrionales bacterium
GATGGTTTTTTGCAATGAGGACAAAGTGTGCGAACAAGGCGTTGAGAGAGAACAGCAGAAAGAGCAGAAGATAAAAGGTAGTTTTCAATTCCCATGTCCATAAGGCGAGAAATGGTGCTTATAGCATTATTTGTGTGGATGGTGCTAATCACAAGATGACCCGTTAATGCAGCTCGAATAGCGATATCGGCTGTTTCACGGTCACGAATTTCTCCAATCATAACGACATCAGGATCTTGTCTTAAGATTGTTCTTAAGATGGATGAAAACGTGATTCCAGCTTTGGTATTCACTTGAACTTGGTTGATTACGTCAAGTTGGTACTCAACGGGATCTTCAACGCTGATTATGTTTTTTTCAAGAGAATTAATATGATTCAGCAGAGAATAAACAGTGGTGGTTTTTCCACTTCCGGTTGGTCCTGTCACAAGGACGATGCCATAAGGTCTGAACAAAACTTTTTTAAGTTCTTCAATGAGAAATTCATCCAAACCAATGTCATTTAGATGAAGTCGCAAGGATGATTTATCTAAAATTCTTAAGACGGCTTTTTCGCCTTCTACTGTTGGAAGTGTAGAAACTCTAATGTCGATAGGTGTTCCGGTTTCTTTGAAATGAAAAGATCCGTCTTGTGAAATTCGTTTTTCTGCAATATCAAGTTGGGCAAGAACTTTTAAACGAGCAATCAATTGAGTATGAACATCTATTTTGTAGACATGAACTTGTTTGAGGGTTCCATCAATTCTGATTCGAATACGAACAATTTCATCGTCAGGCTCTAAATGAATATCGCTGGCTCCCTTTTGAATGGCTTCGATCAGAAGATCATTCAAGAGTTTTATGATTGAGGCTGTTTTAGATAAATTTTCAGGAATGGACTTTTCAATGATTTCGGGTTCTTTTGAAAATGGAGCTTTCGTCACTTTTGGAGGACGAGGAATTTTTTGTGTGTTGGACGCTGTGTTTTGAATAGAGGGATCGGGAGTGTTTTGGACTGGAGTCACCTCGGGAAGGTCATTGTCACTGTCTAAGTTGCTTGAAATTTGCAAGTGGGCTTGTTCAATGGCGGATTGAATTTGGCTTTGTGAGGCGATTTTTGCTAGGATTTCTCGTCCAATTTGATTTTGAATTTCTTCTAATAAATTTGAATCATAGGGATTAAAAAGAGCAATTGTAATTTGTTCATTATTGATGTCGATGGGAAAAAAGGCATTTGATTGCAGGGCAAAATCCCCGATCATAAGCCAAGCATCTGGATTAATGGGCTGTTCTGTTAAATCACAAAATTCAAGTCCGGAATGTTCTGCAAAAATATAAGCAAGTTGTTGATCCGAAAATACATCAGCATTGGCAATTTCTTGTAAAAATTCGTGACCTTGAGCAATGGCATTTTTATAGAGGTTTTGAATTTCACTTTCAGTGAGCCATCCATTTTCAACAATGAGATTGGCAATCAATTCATCTGGACTAAAGTGAGTGACTGTTTCCATACGCTTATAAATGATTATAAGCTTATGGAGAGAAGGCAGAAAGAACTTTTGTTAAAAATAGACGAGAATTTTAATTTTCTTGTCTATTGTGGAGTTTTTTTTTGAAAATTATTCATATATAAAAGAATTACACGATTTTATCAGTATTAAATAGAAAGATTGATTGCTTGTGTCATAGGTGTTATAAAATCTTATCGGGGAAATTTTAAGAGTTGCCCAAAAGCTGGAGGCTTAGTCATGGAGAAAATTCAGTTCAGTGTTGGTGATAATGCTGTTTATCCGGGTCATGGTGTTGGACAAGTGATTGCTTGTGAAACAAAAGAAATTTTAGGAAAAAAACAAACATTTTATACGTTGAAGTTGTTTGAAGGTGGAATGAAAATTATGGTTCCTAAAGACAATGTTGAAGCAGTTGGCTTACGTCCTATTATTTCTAAAGAGCAAGCCAAAGAAGTGATTGGGATTTTAAAGAAGAAAGATCTTAAAATCGATACTCAAACTTGGAATCGTCGCTATAGAGAGTATATGGATAAAATTAAGACAGGATCAGTCTTTGAAATCGCAGAAGTGTTGCGCGATTTATTTCTTTTAAAAGTGGATAAAGAACTTAGCTTTGGTGAGCGTAAAATGCTTGATACAGCACGAACTTTGTTGTTTAAGGAGTTATCTTTAGCGACAAATACAAATCAACTTGAACAAGAACAAGAAGTTAAGGACATCTTTGGTTTTTAATTTTGAGATTTGAGCGAAGCCAACGAAAAAGTTGGCTGTCATGCTATACAGCCTAGTGGCTGTTGGAAAATAGTCA
>CAYMLA010000481.1:0-1456 GCA_964390785.1 uncultured Bdellovibrionales bacterium
TATTGAACAAAAAGAAAATAATGAACATCTAGGTTTGAACAATGAAAGTGAATATGTTCGTTGGTCTATTGTTGTCTATGATTCTAATCAAAATTTAGCAAAACAAAAAAAGGATCTTACAACTGAGCAAGTTGTTTCTGGACTAATCAACGGCGAAATTGATTTTACAGATAAAATATGGAAAAAAGGGTTTAAAACTTGGATAGCAATTAATGAAGTTAAAGAGTTTAAGGGTATTTTTCAAGGTAAAAAAGGTGAATTAAAGGATTTAAATGTTGATAAAAAAACAGATTTATTTTCTCTCGAAGAGTTCTCTAACAAGGGACTGGCATCAGAAGTTAACAATAATGAAAATGCAGATTTTTTTCAAATCCCTAAAGTTAAGGGAAAAAAGAAACAGAGTGAGTCATTAAATTTAGATGGTGAAAAAACTAAACTGAAAAAACAGACAGATTTAACTACTAAAAATAAACCTTTGAATGTTGAAAATAAAGTTGATTTTAATTCTGGAAAAAATAATCTAAAACTTTTAAAGCAAGATCGACATAAACTTAAAAAACGAATTTTGCAAGAAGAAGAAAAGTGGAAGAGAAGTAAGGAAATTTTTTCTTTTAGAGAGTATTTAGAAAAGTCTAAAGTAAAACGAAAACAAAAAAAAATAATTGGTTTTGTTTTGGTTTTATTTATTTTTTTGGGTTTAGGAGTTTTTTGGTGTATTGATAATACTAGCTTAGTAAATCAAACAGAGTTGATTTTTAAGAAGTATATGTTATCTAAGGACATTGTTTATGATTTAAGCGATAATCGCGTTGAGAGTGAAAAAAATGCACAGAAGGCATTAGTGGGAAATAAAACTCAATCTGTCAATGGTCACGTGAAAACAGCACAAGAGAGTAGAGTTAAAACTGATGTTCCGATTCAAAAAATGGACTCATTAATTGTTAAAGAATCCATTAAAAAAACTGTTGTTCACCATCAATTGAATCAGGAAAAAAAGATAAATCTCTATGCTCATTCAATTAAAGTGTTTCCTTCAAATTCGGGTGTTAATATTTTAAAAATTGAATCTTTTAAGTTAAAAAGTGAGCGACCATTTTTGGTTATTAAAACAGATGCAAAAATAGGCTCAGAAATTGAAATTACTTTTACTGGAAGATTGGGGGGCATTTTAAGATATCCAACTTTTTATAAAAAAATTATTGTTAAACGCTTGGGCAATGATTTGCCCATTGTTGATCTTTTTAAAAATGATCTTGCAGTGGGACGTTATGAATTGCTTGCAAAGTCTGGTTTGATTAAAACAAAAAAAACAATTTTTATTGGCAATAATAATCGTCAGTTCAGAAATAAAATTAATGAACAAAAAAAATTATTTTCTTATATGTCACAAAAAGAAAAAAAACTTTTGTTTCATTTAAGTCAAAAATTAATGAAATTAGGTGCAGAATTTATTGTT
>CAYMLA010000481.1:1466-2296 GCA_964390785.1 uncultured Bdellovibrionales bacterium
CTCTCTTTTTGGAACAAAAAATTGGGATTCTTTTTTTGTAAATTGGAACAGGGAAGTTCATCGGGTTGATCATTCTTTTTTAAGTCAAGTCGGTTCAAATAATTATAAAAACATTATTTTTCCAGAAGAATGGAAAAAATTTAAAGATTATAGAAATCAACTTCTAAGTTGGGCTCAAGATGTAAAAACCAACCGTCAAGTTGCAAGTGATAATAACGTCTTAAAGGGTATTAAAGCGTTTAGTGAAAAAATTAGTTATTTAACGCTTTGGTAGAGAATTTTGTGGTTTCCATAAAACGATTTTCAATTAAGACTTTAAAGTCTTTTCCAGGACGAAAACGAGGAACACATGTCGCTGGTATTTTAACTTCTACGCCTGTTTTAGGGTTTCTACCAATTCTTGATTTTTTATTAAGACAGGAGAACGTGCCAAATCCGACTAATTTAACATCATTTCCCTGAGCTAATGCTGATTGAATAACACAAAGAGCAGCATCAAGCATGAGCTCAGAATGACATTTAGTGGTGTTTGTTTTTTCGGAAATTTTATTCACAAGCTGGGCTTTATTCATAACGTGGACTCCACTTCGTTCCTTCTGCAATCTACAGGTATCAGGTTTAACTTAACTGAAAATCTTCTTTAAAAAACAAGATTTTCAGGTTAAATGCTATAACAGGCACGACAATAATTCGTTTGAAAAATTTAATAATTTTAAAAATAAAGGTCAAGAATTATGAGAAAGAAATGGTCTGCGTCTGATTGCGGCGCAAAAAAGTGAAAGTTTATTTTTTTGGCAGATTTGGAGAGGTCGTATAATTTTTTTTAAATA
>CAYMLA010000482.1:0-2295 GCA_964390785.1 uncultured Bdellovibrionales bacterium
TGATAAAATTTAAATAATTTGACTTGGCTCGCTCTAAAGTAAATTTTTCTATTAATGTATTCATTCTAAAAAAACTAACAGTAAATCCGTTTCTACAAGCATGATGGCCAATTGCATTTGCTAAGAAAGATTTTCCTACTCCTGTCGGGCCAGAAATTATTATATTTTGTCCATCTTGTAGGAATCGTAGAACTGATAAATCATTCAGTATACTTTTATCTACACCTCTAAATGGCTTTGTTTGAAAGGCTTCAAGATTTGCTTGTTGTTTAAATGAAGCACGCTGAACAAGTCTTTTGATTTTAACATTATGTCGATGTCTTTTTTCATCTTCTAAAATTAAATTTAAAAATCCTTCATAACCCAGTTCTTCTTTTTGAGCTTGTTTGATTCTTGAACTGATAGTTTGTTGTATGCCAACAAAGTTTAAATGAGTTAAAAGTTGGTTTGTTTGATCAATCATAATTTACACTCCTTTTGTTTAGTGAAAGGTTTGAGCCCATTGACTTTGTCCTCTCAAATTTTCATTTTTCTTTCTCTTAATTTTTTTGTTTGAACTTATTTGTTCTGCATTTGCTACAATAACTCTTTCAATGTTTGAAAGTTTTATATCAGATAAACTAATGTCTTTAAAAAATTGACAAGCAGTCTCTAATCCTTCTTTTGTGTATCGTTTTTTTAATCTTAGTATTCCCTGACATCGTCTTAAAAACATTAACGGATGACGAGATTCGTTTATTAGACGACTTATTACTTTGTTTGTGTTTGGACCAATTTTTTCAGATTCTTCGATAGCCCATTGAGGCGTTTGCTCTAAAATAGCTTTATGAGCAGGAGGCAAATGAGCATTACATGTGATATAACGACCTCGACTGCAAGAACTTAAAACCTGATGAATTGCAATTCGATTTAGCCCATCAAAAACTTCAATTAACCCTCCACTGACACGAACATCTAATTCCTTGTGACGACATTCAAAAGGAATTGAATAAAAATTATATCCATATTGAATATGGCAATCCGGATGAGCCTTATGTTTTCTCCAATGTCCATGAAAATATGGATTTTTAGGAAGAGCTTTTAATTTACATTTTTCTATAGAATTAAATTTGTTGTAACGACTGATTCCATATTTTTTTTGAACTTTATTATTAAAAACGTTTGCCAGCTCAATTAAAGCTTGGTTAAGTTCATGAAGAGAATAAAAACTCTTTTTTCTTAGTTTTGGTTGTACCCAACGCCAAAAAACACCTAAAGCATTTTCAATAAGATTTTTATCCTTTGGTTTTTTACTTCGAGTGGCAATTGGTGCGGTATTATAAACATCACAAAAATAAGCAAACTCTGGATTCAGATCTGGATCATAACGATCTGCTTTTGTAACTTGAGCTTTAGCGTTATCAAATACTGTTATTTCAGGAACTCCTCCAAAATATTCAAAACTTCGTGCCATTGCATTAAAGAGATCTTCTTGTTTTTCACTCAGTGTAGCTTGTGGATAAAAGAGTTGACTAAAACATAAAATGTTTCCAAACAGACGACAGTTAACGAATTCACCTGTTTCTGAATTAATAAAACCAAACCCACTATCTTTACCTTTGAAATCAATTTCACAACGAAGTCCTGGTTCATAGATTTTATGTAAATCAATTGGAATATTTGGAAAACGTCTTTTATATTCACGCCAAAAACTAACATAAGTAATTTGATTTTTATCAGAGACATTTTCCTCCCAATAATCTGAGAGTGCTAATCCAAAATTGGTTTCAGATTCAACATGCTTCCAATTAATTAAATGAGACCATGGAGCAACATAGACTTTAGGTTCAATGTTTTCACTTAAATCTGGTTTTAAATATTTTCGGACTGTACCTCTTGTAACTCCAAGGACTCTTGCAATTTGACTGATGTTAAGGCCATCATCGTGAAATTTTTTAATTTTAGCTATCATTCGAACTCCCTTTTTCTTTCCATTTAAATTTGTCATGAACCCTCCTTTGGCTTGTTGTGCCAAAAAGGATTACATTGTCCCAAAAAGTGGTCAAACTTTTATGAAAGAGGGGTGATCGAACCTGGTGAAATTAGGGTGGTCAAACTTCGTGAAAGAGGGGTGGTCAAACTAGGTGAAATTCAGCATATTTTTAATTTTTAATTTGAGATCGCATGTAAAATAGTTAAAGGAGATTCTTAATGGAGTAATAAGTGGCTGTTTTGTGACAGCCACTTTAGAAAATTAAAGATTATTTGGCATCATAAGCTGAATTAAATCCTGTATAAGTTTTGCCATCGACTGTA
>CAYMLA010000483.1:0-2285 GCA_964390785.1 uncultured Bdellovibrionales bacterium
TATTTCTTCAATATGATTCTCATTTTGTCCCAACTGACTTTCCCTTTTTGACTTCCATACGCTGATTCTAAAAAGATCCGCGCTTGACAAGAGGATTCAAAGAAAATTAAAAGCTAACTATGACTGCACTAAAAATAAAGCGCTCTGATGAGCCGAGAAATATTGATAAAGTTATGTCTGTCGTGGCAACGTTTGGCGGTGGTCCAAAAGATCTCATTGCAATTCGGGAGTACCTTTTAACTGAGTTAAAAGAGGTGGAAGAAAATAGGCTTCTTTATTTATTAGAGGATCATTCACGCACTATAGGAATGGTACAATTAATTCTTAAAAATGCAGACAATGATCCGGAACTTGCCAATGGAAAGACCGTCGCGCATATACATTCCCTTCAGGTTTCAAAAGATCTACATCGCCAAGGTTTTGGAATTCTTATTATGCAGCAACTGGAAGAAGAGGCGCAAAATTTAGGTTTGACCCGTCTAACTCTGGGAGTTGACGCAGACAACGAGAAGGCCGTCCACCTTTATAAAAAATTGGGCTACAGCCTTCTAAAAGAGGTCGAAGGCCGATCTCCTGCGATTAAGCTTTTTTATTTACAAAAAGAGCTGAGCTAATTCACTTGCATCAGTTAGCTGCAATTGAGTATAAGAAAAATAAAAGCTATATTCTCTTCCCCCCCTCTTTGGGTTCAGGCCGACCGGAGACCGTTTTTGAATGGCTTAAAGAGCAAATCTTATATTACAGCTTTGCACTTCACCGTGATTTTGCTCTCTAGATTACATATCGCTATGGCAGTTGATGACTGGCGTAGTGCTTAGGGTTTTTTGGTGTTGGCTTAGGACCTCATTCGCGGATTCAGAGAAACCTTTGAAACAAATAATTTTCTGACTCGCAGATAAATCATTGCAGGAAAATTCTGTGATTAGGCGATAGCGGTTATCTATCTGAATATGGATGTGCTTTGTTAGTGTGGAAATATTTTTGACCCACTCTTCAAGTAAAAGAGGATGATTTCTATTTACTGCGGGATCAAGTACATAAATTAATTTTTTTCCGTTATTAGCATTTACAAGAGCTACTGCAGCGACATGGTGCTGCCAGGTCACAATTTCATTTTTGTTGCGAGGGTTCTGCGCTGAGAGTGGCGTGTCCTCATCAGTGCTGGTGAGAAAGATTTTTCCCAGCTCGAAATTGTTTTTTGCCAGAAAAATTTCTGTTACTTTATGGGCTCGGTGAACACAGCCGGTACAAATGTACTCATAGGGAAGTTTTACTTCTTCAATAAGGGTATTAAATAGCTCGTTAAGTTGGCGCAAACTGATTTCAGATAGTCCTAGATTTAAAACACAAGAATTTTCAGCTAAGTGGTTTATCACTCCGTTGGGATGGCCTTCAAAAAAAGTACACTCGGCAGAACAAAGTTGGCTGACTAAGCAAAAGAGACCAAGTGCCACCAATATTTTTATTTTGAAGCTAAGTCTGCTATTTATTGTTGAGATTATAGTCCTTGTATCTTTGTCTAAAATCTGGTCGGGTGTAAAAGCTTTTAAGGTAAACCAGATTAAAAGCGAAGTCGTTTGGCGTTTAAAACAGGATTCATTCATTTGTATTTACCTCTTCCTCATGAGTGGCAAAATTAATGCCAGGTGTAATTTAGCAGTTTAATCTAGCTTGAAGTCAGGTATTTTTTTCAATTTATTCTAACCAAATTGATTTTTTATCACGTTATTGCATTCAAGTTTTTGAAATGAAAAAAAAGTGTATCGGGTAGCTCCAGCCTGTGTTGCACAAAAACTTATGTCGCAAGCGAATACGAATAATGGAAACCACCAAAATGAGAAATTTTTGCAATACTGTTTAAATCATTTCTTTTACATCACTATTTTTTTTATTTTTGTTTGGAATTTTTTGAGAAATTCTATTTTCACAACCTGTTGAATTTATTAGTGGATGAGTTTTTGTGCATAACAAGGATTCGAGACACACACGCTGTTCATCAGTAAGATTGGCAGTCCTTGATATTTTTTGTGAGGGTTTGTTATCCAAGTTAGGAGCTGACGCCGCCTCTGGGTGGCCAAGGAATCTAAATCATAAGTATTTATAAACAAAAAAGTTCGCGCGACCTCGACTTTTTTTTTACTGAAATTGATTGCCGGCTATGATAGCTTAAAACAATGATGAAAATTCTATTATTACTCTGCTGGACTTTTTGTTTTTCTCCATTGTCGCAAGCCAATGTTTTGGGAGATATGCAAACTTTTTCTCCGAATCCAAATTCGTTGATA
>CAYMLA010000484.1:0-2275 GCA_964390785.1 uncultured Bdellovibrionales bacterium
TTAATGAATGGAGATTTTATGAAACCGACATTTTTTATCTTTTTTTTAATTTTTAATTAGAGTTTTTGATTGTAATTTGTTTATCTCGTAATAATCACTGTTCTTATTTTGCAACAACCACCAAATAAACAAAATAAGACATTGTTCCTTGTGGTTGACGAATTTCTTGCAAAAAATAATCGTCAATTTGAACCAAAGCCACTTTTCGATTATCTTCACCGATATCTAAACGAGAAACAGTTGGGTTTTCATAAAATTGAAAGCAAGAAAACAGTTTTCCATTTAAATCCACTTTTTGATAAATCTTCCATAGAAGAAAATCAAACCCCTCTGTTAATAATGTAGGACCTTGTTCAGATTCAAAGAATTCGACATAGTGATCTTCATACTTTTGCCTGATTTTATTTTTAACATCTTCTGGAATTTCAATGTTTTGATATCGCTTTTGACAAATGAGAAATACCGATGTTTGATTAACACAAACAAAACCATCTTCTTTTAACTGCGCAAGTTCGCTTTTTCCAACTTCGTTATAGGTATAAACCCCTCTTCGATCAAGAGCATACTTAAGCCTTAATTCTCCTGAAAAAACATACTTTCCAGAAAATTCAATTTGTTCTTTTGCAATTGCAGAAAATGAACAACCAAAGATTAAAATAAACAATAATGTTTTCATACGCAAACTCCTATTTAGTGGCTACCGCAAAATAGCCAACTTTTTAGTTGGACTCGCTCAAATCTCACTGCGACACACTTAATACTCACTCGATTTGAGTTCGCGCGCTTCAAATTTGACTATTTTGCAGGAGCCACTATTTAATTTGTTAACAATTTGTTGTAAATCCGTCACTTTTCATATTTTACTCCGGCCACTAAATAGAAACAACTTACAAGTTAGCTGTTTCACAACAACTTCTCACTATATTTCTAAACAAGGCATCCACGACTGACTAATCAAATAAGAAGCACGACCTCTTTTAGAAGAAGATGAAAACAACACAATTCCATCACGCTCAATTGTAAAAGTATAATTGATCTCTTGTTGATGCTGCAAAAAAAATCGAACTGAATAAGTGTGTAAATGATCTTCATCTTCAACCCTTAAAGGCCTTTTCAATTTTTTATTTTCTGTTTCAACAAGAATAAATGCTTCTTCATAATCATAAAGAAGGACTCCTTCCAACTGAATTTCAACTCTAATATTTTCTCCCGCTAAAACGGTTGAATCAACAAACAATGGATTAGCCTTAATCATTTCCATAACTCCTCTGATAATGACTTATAAGCAACTGAAGCTTTGCTTCTTGGAGAATACTTTAACAAAGGTAAATGCTGATGATGAGATTCTTCAACGGCAATATTATCCGGGATATAATTGCTCAAAACAGGAATGTCATAACTGGATTTAATTTCATCAATAACTTGTCTAACAATTTTTCTATTCTTATATCGTGTAATAATAATTCCTCGAATTGAAATCGGGTAATTTAATCCCTTTTTTAAATTTTCAATCGTATCAAGAATCAAATCAATTCCTTTTAAAGAAAAATACTCAGGACAAATCGGAATAATAATTTCATTTGATGTCATCAAAGCATTAACCGTTAAAAGCCCCAGCGATGGAGAACAGTCAATCAAAATTGCATCATATTTTCTTTTAATGTTCTCCATTTTTTTACGCAAAATTCTTTCTCGCCCAAAATAAGCGGCCAATTGAATATCAACACCACTCAACATAATTTCAGAGGGAATCACATCAAAATCAAATGTATCGGAACGAACAATAACACTCTCAACGGGAACTCGATTAATCAAAACATCATAAATTGTATTTTCAAATTCTTGTTGCCCAAAAATAGCTTTTGTTGCAGACGATTGTGGGTCTAAATCCAATAATAAAACTTTTTTCCCCATACTTGCCCAAGCATGAGCGACATTGATTGAAGTCGTCGTTTTTGCCACTCCTCCTTTTTGATTAATCACTGAAATGACTGCCATCGTCCCCCCTCTATATTGTTTAGTGGCTAAAATTTGACTATTTTGCAGCAGCCACTCGTGGCTGCTGCGAAATAACTTCAACAGATCTGCACTATTTTAAAAAACCTTTAAAAGAAAATCATAACACCAGCTCTTTTGTATTGTAAAAATAGATTTATATTTTTTTCAAATATTCAACACTGGGTCATCAAAAATCGAAAATTATAAAATAGACTCAACAGGCACTAAATAGTGCTTGTTGCGAAATAGATTTAATGGAGATGTGCCATTAGTTTTA
>CAYMLA010000485.1:0-2274 GCA_964390785.1 uncultured Bdellovibrionales bacterium
AAAGTTTCCCTTGCCTGTTATAGCTTCAAATCCCCTGTGATTTTTAAAATTTGATTTTTGAGGAAGGTTTTTTGAATCAATTGAGCCAAGTTCAGAGTTTGTGACCCAAGGAGGATTACCTATTACTAGCGTTTTTAAACCTCGTGTGAGTTTGGCTAAATCTTCATAAGAAAACTCAAAAGCATTGGCGTGAAATATATCTATTTCAGGTCTTGACTTGTCCTTTGAAGAAAGGAAATATTCTAAGATCTTGAATTTAGTCTCCCAAATGTATGGTTGATAAATTTCTACTCCAACGACCTTTTTGAGGTTTTTAAATTGTATAATCGAAGCGAGAATGAAATTTCCTTTACCGCAGGTTGGTTCTAACACAAATTCAAAGTCATTAGAATTGGCAAAGACGTATTCAGTAACTCTTTCAGCCAATAACTGGTTAGTTTGGAAGTCGCCATATTCTCTTCTGTCTGGCTCTGAAACGATGGAGTAATTTTCTTTTATCTTCTCTAATAGTTCAGTCGCCTGCTCTTGAGTAGTGAAAAAATCATTTATTCCACTAACCTCTTTTATAATTGAATTAATTTCATTGAAGTCTAATAGATGCTTCTGGTTCTTTTGGAAGAACCCAAAGATTGAATCGCTAATATGTGTTTCAAAACAAATCATTTAGTCACTTTATCTACAACTTTTGTAATTCCTTCAACCGCTTCTGCAAGGTTTACTACTCTGGCGTATTGCAATCTCCATTGCAAGGCATTTGAAATGGTCAAATAACCTTGTTTTGGTGTATTGCTCAAAATCTGGTCTGCAATTAAACCAAGTGTAATATCGTCTGCTGGGATATTTTTATCGTTAAGATAGGCAATAATGTCTTCTTTGATTGCTCCATCTTTTATCATTTCTCTTATTCTGAATGTCGTGGTATAGTCCGCAGTTCTTTCTTTTTCAAGGAATGAACAGCTTACAAAGTCAAGCTTGGCAGCACTTGTCTTTGGGTCATCAACTTTGTCGTAAACAAAAACAAGTAAGTTATAACCTAAACCAAAGATTTTCTGTTTTGCATCTTTAAATGGGCAAGAAGACTGTGGTTGCCTAATAGAAGTTACTTTAATGTCTGTCTGAATATTTGCTCCTGGTAAATCTATTCCTTTTGCAGACGAACCTTTATCATAAGTATAATGGTCTTCAAGATACTTTTGAAATTTATGCTCAATGTAAGTTCCAACTGCTTTTCCGTCAGTTACTCCGTAAAGGTCTTTATTTTGATAGGTAGATTCAATGTCGCAAAATTCCTTTGCAGCTTTCTTTAGTGTTTCTATTGTTAAGTCTGGATTCATTTATTTCTTTTCTGTTTGTTTCTGTTCAAAGTTCGGGTTTTCTTGTATGACGCCCAACGGTTTGTGTGATGAGCAGTAGCGGATTAAAAATCACTAACTTTTAGGTTTAACATTTACCTTTGATTTATATTTTAATTTTCTATTAAGCACTGAAGCCCCAATTACTTATAGCCGATGTTGTCTATAGTGCTTTCACGCAATGGTTTTTTCTTTGTTCAATATTTTATCTAAATATGCCCTTTGTTCTTCAAAAGTCATATCCATAATTTCTAAACTGATCCTGTCTCTAATTTCACGCATTGTTTTTATTGAGTCAAAATTCTTAACTGTATTTCTTTTTTTAGTCTTCATAATTTATAATTTCTTTTGGTGTTCTTATTTCAATCATTTTATAGCCGTTTTGATAATTTATTCCATTGTATCCTCTTATTTTTTCAAGATTCACAATCTGTTTAAAATTCCAACTAACTAACACATCAGCTTTTGAGACTGTCGCCATTGCAATGTGTTGACAATCCGCTCTGCTTGTTTTTCCAACTACTTTAGCGTCAATGTATTTATCAGCAAGTATTGAAGCTTCTTCGTCTAATTCAATTCGCTCTATATGTTTTTCGTTTATATCTTTCAGAAGGTTCTTAACAAAATTTGGAGCTCTATTAAGTTCTGCATTTAGTAAATCAGAAACAATAATATTTATTTTTCCGTCATCAATAAGGTCAAAGAACGGGATTGTTCCATCGGCAAATTCATCATCAAAATAACCTCCAACAACTGATGTATCTATATAAACTCTTTGTTTCATAATTAGATTCAATTGGTATCAAATTCAATAAAATTTAGCGAGTTTATTATTTAAAACGAAAATGTTGTTGTCAGTTAGAATTTTCAGCATTATAGACAACATCTGTATAAACGCAACATCACGCATATATTTCAAAAA
>CAYMLA010000486.1:0-2272 GCA_964390785.1 uncultured Bdellovibrionales bacterium
AATTGCTTTACAATTTCAACTCGTCGCCTGTTGAATGAGCATCACGTTGTTCAATTAATTGAGCCAATATACTAATGCTGATTTCAAATACATCGTTTGTTCCAATTGAAAAGCCGATTGGACAAAAATAAGACTCTAACTTTTTATTTTCAACTCCGTTTTCTATGAGTTGCTTTTTAAACGAAGCCGCCTTTCTTGTGCTCCCCATAACGCCTAAATAAAAAAAGTTTTTAAACTGCAAGGATTGATACAAAATATCAAAATCAAATTCATGATTAGGCGTCATAACAACAACAAAACTAGAATCAGAAAGCTGAGAAACCGCCTCCTTAAAGCAGTCCACTCGAACAGATTTTAATCGAGAACTTGTAGGTAGTTTATCCAACCATTCTTGTCTTTTATCAAAAACAGTTATAAAAGAATCTAAGTTAAGCAAAAGAGGAACTAAACATTGTGCTACATGACCGGCACCAAAAATAGCAATGTCCCATTTTTTTATGCAATGAACTTCAAAAAATAATTTAACCTGCCCCCCACAAGACATCCCTGTGTCCTTTTCTAAATCCCATGACAACATTTGACTAGGCAAAGCCTGTTTTAAAACGGATTGAGCCCACTCAATGGCTTTCCACTCAATACTGCCTCCCCCAATGGTTCCTGATTGAAGTCCTTCGTTTGTTACCAACATCTTTGCACCAATTTTTTGAGGAACAGATCCCACTGAATCAATCAAAATGACTTGAACAAAAGGTTTTGCTTCTTTTTCAAATTCAACCATCTTTTCATAATAAGTTAACATTTCAAACAATCCTTTCTTATTAAGATCAGGTGTCTCAAAACAATGATAATAAAATTTTTTCTGATGTTGCCGGCAAAGAAAGAGGAACAATGTCTTTTTTTTCAAACTGGAGAGCCTCTTTAACGGCCGTCCAAACTGACAAAGCCAATAACAAAGGAGGTTCACCCACAGCCTTACTCTTTTTAACATTGATCAAATTTTTATTATTATCAACTAAGTCGACAATAAAATGATCAGGCAAATCTCCAATATTTGGAATTTTATAAGTCGCTGGAGAACAAGATAAAAGCTGTCCTTTTTCGTTGTACTTAAGCTCCTCATTTAAAACCCATCCACATCCTTGAATGAAAGCACCTCTAATTTGTCCCAAATCAATCTCTTTATGAATTGGACACCCTATATCCATAAGAATATCAACCTTATCCAAAGTAACTTGTCCTGTAAATCGATCAATCACCACCTCACTGACACAAGCCCCTTGTGTGAAATACAAAAACGCCCTTCCCTGCCGTGTCTTTGGATTAAAATCAATCAATGGTGTTCGATAAAAACTATGGGATGATAAGTTGATTCGATGTCGATACGCCAACTGAACAAGCGATGAAAACTTCATTTTAAAACCTGTTTTTTTATTTTCAACTTCTCCTTGATCAAAAACAATAAAATCAAAATCTTCATTAGAAAAACGAGGTTCAACTTGAAACTCTATAAATTCATCGGGAGAAACAGTCTCTGCCTGAATCAAAACAGCACTCAAACGTCTTTTTAACTCTTCACAAGCCAACAATGCTGCAGAACCATTTATATCTGCTCCACTTGATGCCGCCGTTGGTGAGGTGTTCGCATTTTTATCTGTTGATGTCGATTTGACTGTTACAAAAGAAACATCAATTCCAAATTCACTAGAAACAAGAGATTGAATTTTTGTGTACACCCCTTGCCCCATCTCAATCACACCCGTTGAAACCAAAACACTTCCATCGACTTGCAAATGAACCAATGCACTCCCTTGATTTAAAAAACGATTTGTAAATGAAATACCAAACTTGATAGGAACCAGACTTAATCCACGCAGTTTAAGAGGATCAGTTTGATTAAACTCAATAAGATCTTGTCTTCGCTTTTGATAATTTGATTTTTTTTCTAATGACTCTATTATTGATGAAAGTAAATTATTTTCAACTTTTTGACCGTAGTGAGTCAGATTCTGATCTGGATCTTTATACAAATTTTTCTTACGAACATCCAAACTATCCATCGATAGATAAGATGCAATTTCTTCGATAATATTTTCAATGATCGCCACACCTTGAGGAGCACCAAAGCCACGAAAAGCCGTATTTGGTGGAAGATGTGTTCGACAAACATTCCCCCACAAATCAATATGTTCAATATAATACGCATTATCAACATGAAACAAAGCTCGATCTAAAATTGGATAAGACAAATCACAATAGGCCCCACCATCAGCAT
>CAYMLA010000487.1:0-2271 GCA_964390785.1 uncultured Bdellovibrionales bacterium
GTGAGATTTGAGCGAAGCCAACGAAAAAGTTGGCTGTTTTGCAGCAGCCACTAAAATCTAAAGACAAACTTTGTTACATATCGCCTGTCCTCTTTGGGAGAGCTTTTTGTTCCGATTTCTTCGCCGTAGGTTGCAAGTTGAAATTGAAAGAAGTTGGTCGCGAATTCAATGCCTGCAGTCCAGTAGCGTTGGTTTATTCCTGCTCGTAAAAAAAGAATATCACTTAAGTTAAATTCTGTTCCCAGATGATATCGTTTGGTGAGGTCCTCTTCTGTATCTTTGGATAAAATATCGGTGTATTCAAAGGTGAATGTTGAGCGAGTGCTTTTCCCTAAAATTGGAGAAATTGTTAAAGCCACATGAGTGCTCTGCTCGACGACATCGGGTTTTTCATCTGTTGTTGCTCCAAACCCAGTGAGTTTGTAACTGGTGTTCCCTACGTCTCGTGTGACAATTGTTAGTGAAGGAAGCAGTATCCATGGAGCCGTAAGAATAAGACCGACATCAGAGCCGATACCAAATCCTCGTTTTCCAAGGTTTGATACAGTGTAACTTTCTGTGTTTGACGTTGGAAGTTCCTCGTGAATTTCAGTGCGGTTTATGGCTTTTATATTAAAGCCAAATTTTATTCGTCCATCCCAAATTCTAAAATTATATCCAATAATAGGGCCATAATCGTTATTATAGTTGAGAAGGTAAGTGTCTCCAGTTGAGTTGACTTGAGCGGCATAAGAATATTTATTGATGAATCCAATTCCAAAATTAGGAAATACAAAGGAAGGAAACATCTGATATTTAAAAGAGTAGTATTGCCCAGGTTTATCCATAAGAAGTTCTTTGAGTTTTTCAATTTCTAAAGCGTCTAAGATTTTTCCTTCCCAAACACGTGCATTGTTTTCTGCACTGTCAATTTCAGGATCGACAAGCGTAAAGAAGGAATTTCTAAGGCGTCCCAGTCCGGCAGGATTTAGAAGCAAAGACGTTTCATCATTGACAACACCAATGGCTGCTCCCCCCATTGCCATTTGACGGACTCCAGTATAAAATTCAAAACGTTCTGCCGATTGAGCAATACAGGGAATTATTAAGATAAAAAACAGTGTGTTGTTTTTTAATGTTTGGAACATAATCGTTTCCTTTTAAAAAATTTCAAAAGCGAATGTTTCAAAATGGTCACTTTTTGAATTAATTTGAAGCCGTCGCTAAACATTGTTTGTTTGAAGTCTATTCGGATCATTTTGATTCAAAGTGAAACAGTTTGTAAAAAATAATTCTTTAGTCTTGTTTGAGTTTAAAAAAACAAAATTTTTAGGGAGTTTTGCAGGCAGAATGAAGTAGAGTCTGCGTTATGAGACACAAACTGAATGTGATTTGAAAATTGATTGGCTAAGAATGGGGTTTAGGTTATACTATTGTTAAGTTGAAACAGCTTGTTTTTTGAGCTTTTTTAAGAAAAATTTTTGCTCAATTTAATGAATTAAGTGGAGTCCGCGTTATGAAGAAAAGAATGATGTTTGTTTTTGTTTTTTTGTTTTTAATCTTGGGGTGTTCCCCTGCAACTGATGAAGATAAACTTATGGAGGCTCAAATGTGCCTTGATGAGTCCAATCGAAACACGGTGAGGCAATGCTCAAGCCTACTCAGTGGCCAGTCAGGAGTAAAAGCGGATTTGCTTCGTTGTTCAGTTGAGTTTATTGCACAAGGCTTAAATGACCCTGTTAATGTAGCAAAAGTTTTTGAACAAATTGATGCTGAAAAAAACGAAGATGCAGATGGGGATCGTTTTTTTAATATGATGACTTTTTTAGTTTTTGATTCGATGGATGCCGTTGAGGATGCGGAAACCTACTGCGCGGCCACTGGAATTCCAACGTTAACCACAATTGTTAGAATGGCCAAATCAGCAACAGCAATGGCTAATTTAACGGGTTCAGTTGATGATTTTGATCCAGATGATCCAGCTCAGGTTCAGTTGATGGAAGATAAGTTGTTGGATTTAGATCCCAATAGTTCTGAGGCAGATCTCGTTGTTGATAGCATCAAAGATGTAAAAGACGATTGTGATTCTGGAAGCAAAAATGCTGAAAAGAGCATTTGTGACCAACTGGATAAGGTTATAGGAAATGAAACATCAACTGAAGGCATACTAACGGCAATTCAGTGTGCAATTAACCCGTCGATGTCTTATTGTTTAGATTAGTGGATGTTGCAAAAGAGTCAAATTTGATGCGCGTGAGTTCAAATCGAACGAGTCGTACATTAAGTGCGTCG
>CAYMLA010000488.1:0-262 GCA_964390785.1 uncultured Bdellovibrionales bacterium
TTGTCATGAAAATGCGTTCAGTTTTTATGGTGGCGTTCCCAAAGAATGCTGGTTTGACAATCTTCGCAGCGCAGTTACCGAAAGGACAGGAAAGCTAGTGCGCTTTAATGCAAGGTTTTTAGCTTATATGGGACATCATGGTGTTCGCCCGATTGCTTGTAATCCCGCTCGCGGGAATGAAAAAGGTAGAGTTGAAAATGGAGTGAAGTTTGTTAAAGGTAATTTTCTACCGGGCAGAAAAATCAATAATTTTGACAGCTGT
>CAYMLA010000488.1:272-2270 GCA_964390785.1 uncultured Bdellovibrionales bacterium
AAGGCAGTGAGTGGTTGACAATGGTTAACAAGAGAGAACATCGAGTTATGAAGAAGGTTCCAGAACTTGTTTTTGAGTTTCAAGAAAAGCCATTATTACTCAAGAAAAATCCAATTTTATACGAAACCGATGAGGTTGTTACTAAAACTGTTTCTGAAAATTATCATGTGACATATGAGACTAATAGCTATTCTGTCCCATGGACATTGGTTGGGCAGGTACTTACGATAAAAATTAGTGCTAATAAAATTAGACTTTTCTACCATGAACATCAGGTTGCTTTCCATAAAAGGAACTATCTAAAACATCAAAAGTTTACCAAGGATAGTCACGAAGAAGGGCTTCTCGAAAGAAAACCTGCTGCTAAGAGGGGCTATAAAAGCATCGATGTTCTAAAGAGTATGGGTTCTTATTTTGAAAAGTATCTTGACCTTGTTGCACAGGGCGAACGTTCGATGAAACGAGAGTTCACTCAACTTCTTACGCTTGTGACAGTTTATGGGCAAAAACAGGTTGAAGAAGTTTTACGAGACCTCTTGTCCTTGGGAGTATTGGGAGTGGACAATGTTGAATTAAGGCTCAGGAAGACTACAGCGAGTACAAATCCAATACCTATGACGTTTGAAAAAGACGAGCTTAATCGATGTCATTCAAAAATAGATCTTAGAAGTTATGATAAATATTATTTTCAAAATGAGAAAGAAGATGATTTATGAATTTAATTTTAGATAATGTAACAAGTCTACTGGATCAATTACATTTAACTCATTGGAGTTGTGAATTGAAAGAAGATATTAAACAGTTTTCCCCAGAAGAAAAGAAGATATTATTAAGTCATCTGAAAAAATGGGCTCAAAATGAATTCACTGAAAGGATTAATAAACGACTTAACTCACGCATTAGATCAGCGAAGTTCAAGAAAATTCAAACTATTGATAATTTCGACTTCCAATACAATCCATCAACAAAGTCGTTGAAAAAAAGATACCTAGAGCTTTTCAATAACATTGAAAAATCGAATCTACCAAGTGCTGTTTTTTCTGGGACTGCGGGACTAGGTAAAACACATCTATCTAGAGCTCTTGGCTACAATGCTTGCCAAAAGGACTTATCAGTCCGATTTATTACAGCTTCAGAAATGGTAAACCTTCTGTTGGCTGCAAAAAAAGCGTATAGTTTAGAAGAAGAATTAAGAAAATATAGACGACCTCAAGTGTTAATCATTGACGAACTTGGTTACGTGAATATGAGCAATGAAGCAAGTAATCTTTTTTTCCAAGTCATTTCCTTTAGACATGATGCTGAGTTAGGTACCATAGTTACTACCAACATCACTTTTGGAGAGTGGAATCAGATATTTGCTAATGATGCAATTGCTCATGCCATAGTAGATCGAATCGCTTCTGATGCCGAGGTCTTCTACCTGGAGGGAGAAAGCTATAGATCTACAGTTTTAAGAAAAAACAAAAACAAAAACTAGTTCAAAAGTTTAACTAAGGATCCGGTGAAGCGGAGTCGGCTCTGCAGAGGTGCAACTAGACATGGAATAACCGGCGTGGTGACGAAAATAAAAGTTACTTTAGGAGGAAGACATTGAAGGTCTCCTCCTTTTTTATTTTTGAGCCGCCAATGCCTTAAAAAACCTAGCGAACGAAGTGAGCCTTTGCTCTAATCTTCATCTATTGTTAAAAGTCTCAATATTTAAGGGAGTAGTGTGTCTTGATATCTGATTTTGTCTCTTTTATGAGCAACTTTTTTTTCCCCCATATGGCTTGGACCATCTAATTTCGGTGTTTTTGGACCATTTTTATTCTGTTGCTAGCAAAATTCTACCATAAGCTAATAAGTGAACCAATCAGAACCGTCTTGCGTGAAATACTCAATATAATTTTATTCTACCATAAGCTAATAAGTGAACCAATCAGAACCCATTGCAGCTTGATTCCCTAATTGTTCAATTCTACCATAAGCTAATAAGTGAACCAATCAGAACTTGCA
>CAYMLA010000489.1:0-2263 GCA_964390785.1 uncultured Bdellovibrionales bacterium
TGCACCAAGCACTATTTAGAAAACGACATTTATAGACTAGAAGGTTATATAAATCTTTTTGGTTGTGGTTGATCACACCCGTTGCGGTGAGCCATTAAATTTGCTTTGGCGTAGTATCAGCGTTCTTTATGGTTAGGGCGAAAAATAAAAAGATATAAATTACAAAAATGGAAATTTCTAAAAATAAGTTGATTATTTTCATATTTAAAACAATAAAAAGGTAAAGATTTTTAATTTACCTCGGGGGGGGAGTTTATGAAGCAGTCTTTAATTTTATTTTTATCTCTTTTAGTTTCAAATTTTGTTTATGCTGGTATTTGTAATTTTAATTTGGATCGTTCTGTTAAACCACAATATGTTTTAGCGGACAGTCTTATTCTTCCTAAAGAAGATCGAGTCGCTTTATTTTGTGATATGCGCAAAGCTCTTCAACAAAAATACTCTTTAATTGAAATTAAAGAATCTCTCATTGGAGTTAATCCAGTCAATCATGTTGAACAATGCGCATTAAACGAGCTTGATATTGAAGATAATGACTCCTTAAAATTTCAAGATCGAGTTATTCGATGTGTGGCTGGCATTCAAGACACGCATCTTCAACCAGTTCTGCAACTTAATCGACCTTGGACTTATCAAGCGTTTAGCTTGACAGAAGTTAAAGGAAAATATTTTATTTCTTCAATTATTCCTAAGATCATTTCTTATGTTAAGGAACGTTCAGGTTTAACGGAACTTGATTCTTGGATTGCTGTTGGTAACGAAGTCCTTGAAGTTGATGGGTTGCCTGTTAGTGAATGGGTTGAAAAACTGATGCCTTATTCAGCTGGAAGTTCGGAAGGTTATCAGCGCAGTCGTGCTCTATATTATGTTACGGCTAGAAATTTTTATTATCCAACAAGCAATTCCATGCTTTTAAAAATTAGACCTTCACAAGCTCGAACGAGAAACAATTCAACAGTTACAATTCAAATGCCTTGGTGGGCGAGTTCAACGGTGGCTCGGATTGATGCCAATAAATATTTAGATGAAATTGGCATTAAAACAAGCAATTGGTTAAAATGGGTTTATGATGAACAAACAAATTCTTGGAAAGAAAGCGATTTTCCGAATGCAGGTTTTGGTTTAAGTAAACCCTTAATTCCCACAAAGCAGATGACTCAATTTAAAGACGATAGTGGCGGAGTTGCGTTGCGCACGGGAGAAGTCATTCTTTCAGCTCAACAGGTTTTTTGTTATATGCAGATTTTGACATTTAACTCAGCCGAACTCACTTTAGATGAAGGAGGGGCAAAGCCAGTTTCTTTTGGTGAACCGATTCAAAATTTTATTAACACTTGTAATAAAAAACAACTGCCTCTACTTATTGATTTAAGATCAAATGGTGGTGGTTTCGGAACATGGCCAAAGCTTTTTGTTCACTATTTAGGAAGCCCAAATAAAAAATACACAAACTCGTTTAAATCGTTTAGAAATTCCAATCAAACACGTTGGTTATTTTCTGTTTTTTTTGATAGTGATGATATGCCTGTTCGAAATTTTTCAGACGTCAATGATTGGAATTTTTTTATTGATGGGTTTCTTCAAGTTCTTAATTCACAGGAAACTTATTTGCCAATGTTGAACGAACAAAAAATTGCTGGAAATCCTCAAATTGGTGGATACAAACAAAAAGTGGTAGCGCTGATCACTCCTCATTGTGTGAGTGCTTGTGATATGACTGCAATGTTTTTAAAAAACAACGAATTAGCTACGCTTGTTGGCACACATACCAATGGAACGGGAGCTGGGTTTATTGGATTTAAAATTAATACATTTTGGGCGGACAATTACGATATGTTTAAAATGCGAATTCCCAATTTTGTTTTTGGAATGCTTCCAGCAGAAGCTCCAGAGGGGCCTGTTCCTTTTGAAGAAAACAAGCAATTCGTAACAGAAAATAAGCCAGTTTATGCGGATGTTCAATATGAGACTCAATTGATAGACCTCGTAAGTAATGGCAGTGGTTGGCTAGGAAAAGGGGTTAAAGAGTTGTTTAAAAAAGAAATTCAAGAAGAAGAAGCTCAAGAAGAACAAGTTACAGAGATTAAATGATCAGGGTTATTTCGCAACAGGCACTATTTAGTGGCTGCTGCAAAATAGTGAAATTTGAGCGAAGCCAACGAAAAAGTTGGCTGTTTTGCAGCGGCCACTACTGAGTTGTTTATAGTAATAAACATAGAGCGGACTTCGTCCGCAGCCTACAGATTTCAGTCTTCAGTTCTCA
>CAYMLA010000490.1:0-2255 GCA_964390785.1 uncultured Bdellovibrionales bacterium
GCATGAAAGCACTCACGCGTCATGGTCTCGGACTCTACTGCAGTAAATTAAGCAGTAGCTTTTCGAATTATGCGAGTAAACCCCGATGTTAGATGATATTTAGAAGTACTATTCAAAAGATCATGATTTGAGACCAAAAATTCTTGAATATTCCGTTTAAGCCCCCGAACACGAGAATTTTCTAAAATAGTTTCTTGCTTTCGTAATCTTCGTTGGAGAATCTTCTTTTTGCGTAATATTTGCTCATGGTTTGGATTATATTCTCGCTTCTCGACTAAAACATAATAGATTGTCCGAGATAGCTTTTGTGCTACCTTAATCGTTGCTTTCTTAAAAGGAAGACCCTTAATCTTATATTGGCGATACGCAAATTCACCTAAATCATGTTCTTTAGAAATTCTGGTGATTAAAGTTGTTGCTGCTTGTACTAATGCCTTTCGGAGAAATTTATTTGAAAATTTATTTACATGACCCTTAGAACTCGAAAGACCGCTCTGATAGAGCAAAGGAACGACTCCACAATACTTTGCAAGTGCTTTCCATGAGTCAAATCGATAATAATTCCCTAATTCGATTAAAATTGTTAAAGCTGATACACCTCCTATGCCAGGAATTAAATTTAAACGTTGATAGGCGTTCTTTAATTCTGAATCAGGATTCTTTAAAATAAGAGATTCAGCTGTATGAAGAAAAAATGCTGCATTAGCTTCTTCCTGAAGCAATCGAAATAATTCGATCTGTAAGAATTGTTTCATGGGTTTAGAAAGTGAAATATCGCCAAATTGCAATACAAACTTAGCTTGCTTCTTTAAAACCTTTATAGGTCTATCATCCATAATATATTGTTTTAATAGCGTTTTATATGCCTCTGAAAACGTTCCATCATAGCTAATAAAGTAATCTAACAATTGAATACACCATTCTTTTGACAAATCGAAAGGAAATTTACAATTTATAGAAGATAAAGAACGTAAAATACGCTGACGTAAGCGAGTTGAATGAACTCGGCTCTTATGATAACTTCGAATAAAATCACGGGTTTGAAAGAACAATTCGGAACCCACATAGCTTGGACGGAGCAATGATGTATAGAAGCTTAATCGAGCCAGACCGCGAGCATCTGCCTTATCTGTGTGGCTATCCAAATCCGAGAGTTTTCTGTTTAAAAGCAGTGGGTTCATTGCCATAATTTGATTCTTATCATTCGGAAACTCTTTTTCTAATGCATGGTAAAGTGGCAAATGATAGACTCCTGTGCATTCCATTAGCATTTGACTAATCGGAGTGTATTTTTTTAAAAATTGTATAATTTCTCCTAGGCCTTTTGGTGTCGCTGTAAAGGAATGCTCCTTTAAGATAACAATTTCTCCAGAGGATATTTGTCCTCCGACACAAACAACAATTACATGCTTGTGGACATCAAATCCAACTCCGTAACGGATTATCTCATGATTTGGAGAGGGTCCGCTAGAATCAATAGTTTTTTTAACGAGTGTACTCATATTTTCTCACCGAATTCATGGTCTGATGAATTCGAGCCGGTTGTTCCGATGTTGTGATCGGGACAACCATTTTTATTTTATGCTTTTCTTTGACTGATTCAACTCTTCTCTGCGGCAGTCTGGCTGTCATCTCGTTCTACCACCACTTCTTTATGGAAAAAAGAAGCGGTTGCATCCATGCAAGAAGGTTTGACGATATTTCATGAAATGATTCTCGAACACCAGGGAAATGATCGAACCAGAGGATCAATCCATAGATCAATAGTTCAAATTGCATTTATAGTGATCTGGAACCAAAATCTCTTAAAGATTTTTCGACCTAAGAAAATTTCCTTCCAATTTGAAAGGAAACCTTCCCCACGCACAGAATGACAAACTTTTTTTGAATGTAAGACGAGATACATAAAGAAGACATTGTTCTCCAACCGCAAGGACCATCAAGATTAAATCAGTCAAGATAGGTCATAATTATGAATTATGTCGAGTATCTATAAAAATATTTGCAATTTCTTCAAAAATATATTCCTATTAAATGAGATCTGAACCGTAAATCTCTAATAGGTAAATTGCTTAAACGAGAAAATTTATTCTTCCTATTAATTTCAAATTCTTTGTTATTTTTTTTGAAAGTTCAATACAATAAGTTGAAACGATTCTTCTTACCACTAATAAAGAAAGAATTTGAAAAGTGAAGAAAAAAATTCCCTGTAAAGACGGGAAAAGAAAAAATATCATGAAAGACATTGCTTCTTT
>CAYMLA010000491.1:0-2254 GCA_964390785.1 uncultured Bdellovibrionales bacterium
AACAACTGTTCTTATTTCGCAACAGCCACTAAATATGGAGATGTAAAAATTGAGTCTGTATTTAAAAAAAACCTCGAACTCAACAAATAGAAAGTCGAGTGAAGCCCTTTTCGCTTTGAGTAAAAAGGTCTTCTTTGGAGCGGAATTACGTCTTGCTTTTTCAGAAAATTTATACCAAGAACAAGCCGCTCTTGAAATGAAAATTTCGCGTGCGACTTTTGGACGCATACTCAATTTGGCCTGCCAAAAAGTCACCGATGCATTATTACATTCTAAAGCCATTCAGATAAATAATAATGATACCCAATAGTGGCCATCCAAGCAGCTAAGTCAAATTCAAATATTTTTCTCAAAACTAATTTTTTTAAATTATTTGGAACCAATTTTGCCCTGTGGACCTTGTGAGTTCAAAAGTGTTGTGAATTGCAATACTGTTACTTTTAGCTGACCATTTGATTTCATCGTTAAATTTATTACAAGTGCATGATTTAATTGAAAAATTATGGTGCCATCGAGATTTGCATAGGAATTCGAGACCAACTGCCTATTTTGAATAAATGTCAACATCATGAAAAGGAACTATATACTCCTTTTTATGATGTTGACATTTGACTTATAAAGTATTATTATTAATTAAATACAGATATTTAATGAGAAGAAAGGAATTGTTGTTATAAGTTTTTTAAAAAAGTATAAACTCTACAGTTTACCCAGAATATTTACCACAAATGAAGCTGTTGAGCATCTAAGCCCTCATTTTAAAGTACCCCGAAAAACTTTAGAGAGGTGGGTTAAAAAAGGGGATTTAATTCGATTAAAACGAGGTGTTTATACTTTTGAAAAGGACTCAGATCCCCTATTGGCAGCAGCAAAAATCCATGGCCCCTCTTATATTTCTTTTGAGACTGCACTTAACTATTACGGCCTAATTCCTGAAAGAGTTGAGACAACTATTTCAGTGGTTGACAGAAGACAGTTAAACGTTTCAACACCCCTTGGTTCATTTTTTTATAGATCTCAGTCTAGAAAGCTTTTTTCTGCTGGAATGAGTGCCGTGGATTATGAAGAAGATATTTTGTTAATTGCTAATCCTGAAAAAGCGCTCTTAGATACTTTGGCATGGAAAAATCTAAAAACCAATAAGATGACAGACTTAGACGTTTATAATTTTGTCTGTGATGGCATTAGAATTGATGAAGATTCGTTGAATGATCTGAGGATAAGCATTTTAAAACGTTTATCTTCTATGTATCGAAATCTTGCTCCTCAGCGCTTAGTAAGAGCTTTAGAGCACAGAAAAAGGAATATCAAATGAATGATGCTATAAAAATGATGTTAAAAAAATATGGCCCTTTTAGGTCAAAAAAAATGGAACAAAATGCATTAGCCGAAATTCTCCAACAGATTGTGCTTTTGGGCTTATATAGAGGTGGTTTTTTTGACTATGCAGCCTTTTATGGGGGCACTGCGCTTCGTATTTTATATGGTCTTGATAGGTTTTCTGAAGACATGGATTTTTGCCTCCTAGAGCCAGATAAACATTTTTGCTTAAAACCTTATTTCACTTACATTGAAGATGAATTTGGTCGATTCGGATTTAAAGCAACAATATCGGAAAAAAAGACCGGACCTGAGAATGTAATCGAATCAGCTTTTGTAAAGCAATTCACCTACCAAGGTTTGATAACATTACAGCAAGATACGAGTGGAGTTCATAAAGATCAAATAATTAAAATAAGATTAGAGGTAGACAAGCTAAACCCTAGTGGTGCTACCGATTGTAAAAAACTTGTTAAACTACCCATGCCTATCATGGTAAGAACCTTAACTGAAGAATCTTTATTTGCTGGAAAACTTCATGCAATTTTAGCGAGAACTTATCTCAACCGCGTTAAAGGAAGAGACTACTATGATTTAATGTTTTTTTTAGCCAGAGATATCTCAATTAATATGATATATTTAGAAGCTAAATTGAGAGATTCTGGACATTATAATGAGAAGCAAAATATTACATTGGATGCCCTAGTTAAAATGCTGGAGAACAAATTTTCTACCGTAGATTTTAAAAAAGCAAGGCAAGATGTTCTTCCTTTTTTAAAAGACAATGCAATGTTTTCTCCAGATGATTGGTCAGTAGAACTCTTCGTCGCATTAATCAATGAGTTAAGATGAACTGTAACTAGTACAGCTCGGCTTAAGTCTTTCGACATTTTTCTGCATTATGCCAAATTTCAACTTGATTGAGTCATGAATC
>CAYMLA010000492.1:0-2230 GCA_964390785.1 uncultured Bdellovibrionales bacterium
AATTGCTCATTTTGGTGGTCTCCATTATTCGTATTCACTTGTGGCATGAGTTTTTTTGTAGAACAACAATAGAATCGAACAACCCTGTTGAGTCCATCTATGTTAAAAAGGTTCTGGTAAAACGAAGTGGGTCGGTTTTCTAGGGGATTATAATTTTGTTTGTGCTATTAAATTCATTTTCAAACTCCTGAATAGTTTGAATAATTTCAGACCACTCGGGTGGGCTAGAAAAAAACATTTCTTTCATTTGATTGTAATCGCGCTCCATCGCTTCGATGGTTTCTTTCTTTGGAATAAGTTTTAGGCTTCCTGGTTTTGCATCCTCATATTGAGCCCAAGCAGCTCGAAAATAGATAGACTTGTGTTGGGCAACACGTTTAAGGATTGAAATTTCGTTTTGGCAATATTCTTTATACTCTGACTTGAGAAGGCAGTGAAGATCATAATAGTGCCGGGACTGCCTTTCAGCGATGTTTTTTTCTGCAGGGTAGTGACTAAAGCTATGAAGTATGGTGGCCTTCTCCCAAAAGGTCCTTTCAATATTTAGAACTTTTAAAGACGTATTGGCATTTACAAATTCATTTGGAAAAACCTCTGCCAAATAGGGAATAATTTTTTTTGTACTAACAGGCCAGTGCTCGGATCTGGCACCGATTTCAATGAGAATTTCTTTTTTAATATATTGACTTCTAGGGTTGCGGTTGAGCCTGGGGTACTCGAAAAGTATTGTTTGTTGATCAGGATCATTTTCGTCAAGAAGAAGATTCCATACTAAATTTTTAGGGAGGACAGTCTGCAGTTGATTATTGAGTGTGGGGAGTAAATCTTGTTTGACGTAGTTGCTACAGTCAGAGGCCAATTCCTTGATCAAAGTTTTTCGTTTTTTATTGCTGCTATGGTTCTCAGGATCTTTTTCATTGCAATAACCAAAAAACCCTTTTTCGATTGAAAGGTCGATGTCTTCAGAGAAGCGTTTGATAACATTATAGACTTTTGATAGCGATGTTCCTCCTTTAAAAGTTAAGTGCTGAGAGAGGGAGTTTATTTGAAAAAGTTGATTGAGTGTTAAACAAACCCAAAAATCTTTTTCCAGGACGTGTTCGTTGAGAGAAAACTTTTCAGATGCCAAGGTTAATAGTTGTTGTTGCTCTTTTGAAGGAAGTTTAATGAAGCTATACATGCTGACTATCCTAAAGAATTTGGTTTATAATGTCTGCAACCCAAACAGGCGCATATTTGGCGTCCTGTTTTAGTTTTTTCAAGTCATCCGATTGAAGTTTTGCTTTTAGTGTATTTATTTTTTGAGAGGTGACATTTTCTTTCTTTAAATATCTTAGAGCTTGAATAACTAATCCTGATATTTTCCCTGCTGTTTTCATGTTTTTTGGTGTTGTTGATCGAAAGACAATTTCTCTGTTTCCAATTTGAATTGATTTTGTTGGGCCATCAGTGAGATAGGTTATTTTGACTGGGACTTGTGTGCTTAGTCCTAATAGGTTGGCAGCATAAGCACCAGAGGGTTGAATTTTCATCCCATTTTTTCGGGCAATGGCTTGAGCAACTTTTTCAATATTTGGAGGGATTAGTCCATACTTTTTATGTTGGTCTGGATAATCGTAGAGTCCCAGAGTTAAGCGTCGAATGGTGCCCGCTTTTTCTAATCTAGAAAGGGTCTTTTTAATTAAATTATAGTTGGATAAATCCTTAAAGTCACTTGCTGTAAATACCCAACCCCTGCCATTGCCATAAATTCTGCTTAATATAGTATTTTTGAATGTTTGAGACATATTTACCTTTTAAGTATGTCACCAATATAGGGTATTTATAGTGACATGTCTAGAGTTTTTTTGATCTTTCCGGACTTGTCCCAATAATCGTTAGGGTTTGAAAAAAAAGGGTTCCCTAGGATAAACTCCTGGAACCTGTTGGTCTCGAATTACTATGCAAATCTTAGCGGCACCATAATTTTTCAATTAAATCATGCACTTGTAATAAATTTAAATGTGAAATCAAATAGTCAGCTAAAAGTAACAGTATTGTATTTCACAACACTTTTGAATTCATAAGAATTCGAGATCCACAAGCAATTTCAAGATTTTTGTATTTTTTTCACTGGTTACGTTTTTTTTTAAAAAATGGTTACAAAAACTTTTTTTCTTTGATAGTCTCCGTTGCATGTGCGCTAGGCGAAGCTGGCGTGAACTAATTGGTGAGACCTCTCTCAAGAGAA
>CAYMLA010000493.1:0-2229 GCA_964390785.1 uncultured Bdellovibrionales bacterium
CAGTGAGATTTGAGCGAAGCCAACGAAAAAGTTGGCTGTTTTGCACCAGCCACTAACTAGTGGCTATTTTGCAGCAGCCACTAACTAAAGACGAAACAACGTGGAGTCCGCATTATGAAGATTTTAATTTTTACTTTATTACTCTTTTTTTTACCAATCGTTTTACACTCCAATGTCATTGGAATTGATACTCAAAACTTTAATCCAACTCCGAGCGGACTTGATTTTGTAACTGTCCATCCTTCTCGAACTCTAAATCCTGGTATCATTAATTTAGGATACTATTTAAACTATGCCGTTAATACACTTCCTCAATACAAAGATAGCACCACTCAAACGCGTTCTAATTTTGAAGATGAGCTTCTATCTGGTGATTTAAATATTGCCTATGGATTAATGAAGGGATGGCATATCGGATTAAGTCTTCCTCATGTCATTTCTCAAACCATTAAAACCGATTCAGCCCGCAGTGAATTTAAATCCAATGGCCTCACTGAAGTCCGACTTTTAACCAAACATCAGCTCTTTGGAAATATCAATTGGGGCTTCGCCTTTATTGGATCTGTTGAACTTCCTCTGGTTAAAGAAAATCCATTTACAGGAAATGACCCTGGACCTATCACAAATTTAGAATTAGCTTCTGACTTTAAAGTTGGACGTTATCTTTTAGCTTTCAATTTAGGTTATCGAATTCGAAGCAAAGGAGATCAAATTGAAGAAGTTCCTATTGAACCCATGTCAAATCAAACGCTTCTTTCTGTTGGATTAAGCCGTTACTTACCCGACTGGGACACGAAACTCATTGGAGAAATCTACACCAGTTATCCTATCGAATCATCTGAAAATCAAAGCAATAGGGAACGATCCAATGCTGAATTGCTTTTAGGAGCCAAACACGACATCAATCAAAATCTCGCTTGGCACATTGGATTGGGAACAGAAATCGCTCATGGAACAGCAACTCCCGATTGGAGAATTTATTCAGGATTAAATTATGCTTTTGGCCCTAAACCACAAACCGTTGTCTATGACGAAAGCTTCTTTCGTTATCAGCCCATACAATCTGAAGAAACAATAACAATGAAAGACGTTCTTTTTGAATTCAATTCAGATCGATTTAAACCTGCATTTAATAATTTTCTTAAAGGCCTTGTTGCTCATGCCAACAAGCCTCCAGGCTTTGTTTCAATTAAAATTGAAGGGCATACTGATTCTGTTGGATCTGCCGCTTACAATCTTGACCTCAGCCAAAGACGAGCAAAAAGCGTCATGAATGTATTAACTAAGGAGTTCAATGTCCCCATTCGCAAAATTAATGCTTTTGGATATGGTGAAAGTCGCCCCATTGCTGATAATAGCAATTATCAAGGACGACAACTCAATAGACGTGTTGAAATCAAAATCTACAGAAAATGAAATTAATTAATACAATCCATAAGGATTTACATCTTTTGCTCGGTCAGTTGGATCAACAATTATAGTTGATGAGCTAAACAAATGTGGAAAACGTCTTTCGAATAATCCTCTAAATACAGGCAACTGATCAACAAAAATTCCCCTACTTTTATGAGATGAATTTAACTCCTCTAATGGAACAAGAGCAAGATTTTGACCGTAACTTTGGGAATCTTTATAAGGATCAAAATAATCAACCAATTGCATATACCTCAACCCAATTTCATTTTCCTCACTCCAACGATCCTGTTTAGAATCTCTCGGAATGTTATTCTCATTAGCATAAACAAATCCACCTACAATTAAGTCACTTCCATTAAACTGTCTTGTTAAGTTTTGAACCAGTTTTAACATTGTAAACTTCTCACAAGCTTGTGTAACATAAATTTTTGGCTCGACTTTATCATAATCTGGCTGGATTCCTTTTTTACAAGGATCATTTTCATCTGAAGCAAATAAAATAACATTTAATACATCTTTCGTTAAAAAACGAGCCTGATTACGATATTTATCAATTGGAGTGTTTCCGTCATGACCTCTTTCCCCTAAAAATCGATTCAGTGCAACTAAAATGGATTCTGCTGTATCACCTGTATTCTTATCGAACATATTAGGAAGCATCTTTAAAAGATCATTCCCAAGCTTCTTACAAGAGTCCTTCCCATAACGTTCAGTGCTTAACACATCGTGAAATTTCCCATCAGAAGATTGAATAAAGTTTAAAGTCGCTGGATTGTTTTGATTTCTTCTTGATGTTAAAACTCCAACTTTAAC
>CAYMLA010000494.1:0-2228 GCA_964390785.1 uncultured Bdellovibrionales bacterium
TGGTCAAGCATAAAAAAGTCATGACTATTTTATGCTTGACCGTAAAAAAGTAATAAAATACAATCTGACATATGAGTAGACAAAATAAAATAGAAGCGACTAAAAGAACGATTAAAATAAGATACTTGGAATCAGCGATTGAGAAAGATCTAAACAATCGAATGGTATTTATCGGAGGGCCAAGACAAGTAGGCAAGACAACTTTAGCTCTACAATTTGCTAAAATGTCTTCTTTAAAGTATCCTGGATACTTATCTTGGGATGACCTAAAAGCTCGATCGAACCTTTTGAAGGGGCAAATTCCTTCTCAACAAAAACTTATTATTTTTGATGAGATCCATAAATATCGTAAGTGGCGAAGTCTTGTTAAGGGAATTTATGATATAAATAAAGAAGAAATTAAGTTTATTGTTACGGGATCAGCCAGGCTTGATCATTTTAAAAAAGGTGGCGATTCTTTGTTTGGTCGTTATCATTATTACCGGTTACATCCATTTACATTAAGTGAACTCTCTAAGAAACCAAATAAAAAAGATTTTGAACAGTTATTTAATTTAAGTGGTTTTCCTGAGCCCTTATTGGCGGGATCAATTCGTGACTATAAACGTTGGCATCTTGAGCGAATTGATCGAGTGGTTTATACTGACATAAATGATCTTGAAAATATTAGAGACATTGCCTCTTTGCAAATTTTGGTTGAAGCCTTAGATGCTCGAGTAGGTGCGCCTCTTTCAATTGAAAATTTGAGACATGATTTAAGTGTTAATCATTCAACAGTTGCACGGTGGCTTGACATTCTTGATGCCGTTTATATGAGTTATCGAATTTCTCCTTTTGGAGCACCAAAAATCCGCGCGGTAAAAAAAGAACAAAAAATTTATTTTTGGGATTGGGCACAGGTTTCAAATAAAGGGGCTAGATTTGAAAATTTTGTAGCTTCTCATCTTCTAAAGTATTGTCACTATTTGGAAGATACTGAGGGTGAAAAAATGGAGCTTCGATTCATTCGAGATAAAGATCTACGCGAAGTTGATTTTGTCATCTTAAAGAATAATAAGCCATGCTTTGCCGTTGAGTGTAAAAGTGGCGATCGAGCGCTTTCTAAACATATTGCCTACTTCAAGCAACGAACTCGTATTCCTGAATTCTATCAAGTTCACCAAGGAACATCGGATTTCGGAAATGAAAAGACCACAGGCCGTTGTCTTCCATTTTGGACTTTTTGTACCGAAAAGGGACTGGTATAAAATCAAAACTAAAACCCACTCTGTAAATAAAACCGAGACGCTCTGCAGCCTAACAGCTATTTGAGTTTTTAATCGTCTTTCTTTGAACAGAATACTGAATGGTGTTATTTTGATTTTAGCAAAAATTTATCTTAAACTAACAAGATTTTCGAGTTAAATATTATATTAAGGCTGATCACTTAAAAAGTGGCTGTTTTGCAACAGCCAATAAGTAGTGGCTGCTGCAAAACAGCCACTAATAACGGAACACAAAAAATGGAGGAAGAAATGCTTTCAAACAAACCAATTGAGACGATGATTATTTTTGGAGGAGCAGGACTCGTCGGTTATCAAATCGCTCGCTTAAGTGGCCAACATTTTCCCCTCAAACATTTAGTTGTGTGTTCTCTTTTTGAAAAAGAAGCTCAATTAGCAGCAGAAGAACTAAAAAAAGAATTTCCTCATATTAAACAAATTGATTATGAATACGGAAATATTTTTGTTCGCGAATCTTTTTCTAAAATGACTCGAAATTCAATTTCTTCTGACCAACAAAGTCTATCGCAAATTTATGACGATGTTTTTGGCGAAATCAATGATGACTCTAATAATATTGCAAATCAAAATTTGATGGGTAAAATTATTTTAAAATACAAACCTGATGCTGTTGTTGACTGTATCAATACAGCAACCGGAATTAGTTATCAGGATATTAAAAGCAGTTCCTTTGTGGTAAAACGATTTAAAGACCAAACAAACCAACTTCTTAATTCAGTCAACATTGATGAACTTGAAAAAAAAACCAAACAAGGTGATCCATCCGCTGTTGAACAACTTATAAAAACAATAAAAGATCTCCAAAGTATATCCTTTCAAAAAGTGGATGGTTTTCCTGAAATTGACAATATGAACATGATTGACCTTCTTTTGATTTCTCAATCCGTCCCTCAACTTGTGCGTCACGTCCTATTGCTCCACAAAGCCTTATGTGAAGTGGGAGCA
>CAYMLA010000495.1:0-2219 GCA_964390785.1 uncultured Bdellovibrionales bacterium
TGAGCTTGGTGTTCAAAGTTTTTAAGAGCTTGAAAAAAATCTTTGAGAGGTTGAGGAATATCAATGATAAGATGAACATATTTTTTTTGTTGTCCAAATGAGGTATCATCAATATTTTTTTGATTCATAATAAATTTTTCTTCTTCATATATCTTTTTTGTATATGGACCAATTGATTGAATATGTAATTTATCTTCTTTTAAATAAGCAATACTGGGATTTAAATTATAACATTCATTATAAGCAATATAGGCGTCGTCCCATTCCCCTTCGGCTTCCCAAATAATAGCTGATAAATATTTTGCAAAAACATTTTGCTCATAGTTTTTTTTGGCTTCAAATTTATATTTATAAAGTTTGTCATTTAATCGCTTTGCTTCAACTAAAGCACTCTCTAGCTCACCCAACATTAAAAAATTAACGGCTAAATAAGCATTAATCAGCACCTTTTCATAGTCTTCCCCTTTATACTGCACCATTCCTTCGTTAAACAACAACGAACCTGAAATGCGAGACAAACTATGATAGTCTTTTACTTCAGCAATTTTATCAGCCTCCAAAAAAGCCTCGTTGCTCTCTTTATAATGACCGGCCAATTGTAACGCAACACCATAATCAAGCAAATAAACCAACTGATCATCACTTGGAGTGAGTGCTTTTTCTTTAACTAACTCTGCGGCTTGAATTGGTCGACCCTCAGCCAAATGCTGACGCGACATCTCAATGTTATGTTGATAAGTAGCACATCCCCACAATATCAAACTCAACAAAGCAAAAGGCACTTTTTTTAAAAAAGCACCTTTACTTAAAAAAAACCTTTTTATAATCATATGCATCATTAAGGTTGCCTCACTAAATTATAACCCCAATGATTTTTTTCGATAAACTTTGCGAATTTGTTTATAATCTGACCAAACAATGACACCCGTTTTTAAATTGGTTAAATTTAAAGTCAGCTTATAATAAACTGTTTTATCTTTCCCTGCTTCTTGAACAATTGAATCTAAACGACCATTGACAATTAAATCAGCTCCAATTTGTCCACCGGGACCTTTTTTTGATTCGCCAGAAACAACTCCTGAACTTTGATATTCATATTCTTCAGAAATGTCTTCTCTTGCTGCCTTATCAACAAAAGACACTTCGCCCCCTCGCATCAACTCAACACGAACCATGTCCATAATACTTTGTGTGTCAATATGTTCACTGGTTTTATTTTGCAAACGAGTAACCATAACCAATGGAGGACGATTAGAACGACGAATAACAGGATGAGCCTTTAAACTACCCACTAAAGTTTCAACCGCTTTTTGCATGTCTGATTCAGACCAACGATCAGTCAGTACATTTTCTCTTTCCGTATCATCATAAGATCCTTTAATAAAAGCTTTCGGGCCACATGATGCCAGTGATAAAACAAGTGCTAAAATTAAACTTCCTAATAAAATTTGTTTCATTGGATGCTCCTCCTCAACATAAAAACATTTATAAATGTAAAAAACTAAGTCAACAAACGATAAGTATGCCAGCGAAAATAACCTTCGGTCAACAAGGTAAATCACTATCAATACATCAATCCCGTCCGCTGATCAGACAATCAATTTTATCTCATCCAGCTATTGCTCAATAAAAGAATTTTGAAGTCTGCATTAAATAGTGGCTGCTGCAAAATAGCCACTAAATAACAACCTCAATCATTTTATTGCTGCCACCAATTATTACAAAACACAAGGATCAATTGTTTATGAAAATTCACACAAGCCTACATGCCTACAATCTAATCTGCAAAAAAGCACGCAATGATATCGAAGAATTTTGGGTTCTTTCATTAAATTCTGAATTAAAAGTTGTTTCTTTTGATTTGATTTTTAGAGGAACGGCAAACCGTTGTCTCGTCCATCCAAGAGATATATTTCTCTACGCAATTAAAACAAATGCAGTCAAAATTATAATTGCTCACACTCATCCTTCTGGAAATTCAAAGCCATCTGTTACAGATTTACAAATAACTCACCAACTCATCAAAGCGGGGCAATTACTTCAAATTCCAATTCTTGATCACTTAATAATTACAAAATCTCACTACACCAGTTTAGCAAATGAAAATGAGGAACTCTTTTCGATTATTTAGTGCCTGTTGCGAAATAGCTTCAACGGATCTGCGCCATTAGTTTTACTTATCTCTTCGTTATTCCTCCTCCGGTTAGCGCCTCTTGCTA
>CAYMLA010000496.1:0-2216 GCA_964390785.1 uncultured Bdellovibrionales bacterium
ATAGACTCTTCTAATGGCGGTTTGATTTTCTTCAAATTCAAATTGGACAATTTCTAGTGCACTTTGTGAACCAGTCATTGTGACAGGAAAATTATTGGGTGTGTCTTCTAAAGTTCGTCTGAAAAGAAATTTTTTATTTTTCCATTCACTGACAAGAAATTGATTGGAGTTTTGAACAAAAACATTTTCAATTTTTGGATTTTTTTCTATTTTTAATAGCTGAGCTGAATTGCCGGTATTGATTTCTTTATAAGCAATCGTTGATGAGGCAATTCCTTCGTGATCTTTAAGGTTTCTTTCTGCATACATATAGGTGATTGGAATTCTAAATTTATGAACAATAACACAGTCTTTTTTGTTTTCGAAGTTTAATTGGAGAGCAAGTTCATCAGGACAAAAATTGACAAGATTATTTGAGTCTTCGGCGAGGGACTTTTTTTCTTCTAGAGTTAATGTTTCTTTTTTAAGATTGACTATTTTAAATAAAAATAGACTTTCTCCATTGAGTTCTGAAAAAATGGGTTGAGAAATAGATTCACTGAGTTGAAGATCGAATAGGTTTTCAATTTCATAAGAAGAAGAATAAACAACTTTATTGATTTTATTTGCAACAAAAATTTGCTCATTGATTTCTTTGTTCTCCGCAGGAACATCTATCAATTCACGAGAAGAACTTAAAAGCGAAAGTTGAACATGTGTAGCCTGTTCCCATTCTGTGTTTTTGAGTCGAAGAATATGAGTTTTTTCCTCAAGATCATTTTCTGTATTGATTAGAATACCATAAGCAGTTACTGGAATTTGAAATAGAGGGACTTGAAGTGCTCCCGTTACATCACGTTCAGCAATTTGTTGCTCTAATACACTTAATTCATGAATATTTTGAATTTTTTTAAAAGCTGTTAAGTAGGATTTATTAAGCGTTAATCGGATTGAATAAGCATTTCCAGGTTGAGCTTTGATCCAAAGGTCATTAAAAATATTTTTTAAAAAGTCAGGAGCAATGACGTCTTGAACTCTTACTGGGCTGACTTCACCAAAAGACCTTAATTTTTCTTTTTGAGACAGGGAAGCGATTTGTGTTCCTGTTTTTAATTCAATTTGAGATTGTGTGATGTCTTTGATTGAGTAAGTGATTTCTTTTATTTCTTCAGGTATTTTTTCTTCTCTGTTTTTAGTACAAGAGATGCTTAGACTTAGAGTTAAAGCCAATACTCCAAAAAGTTGACTGTATGTTTTCATTTCCCGCTCTCCTTTTAATAAACATATTTAATTGCTCCATAGTAAATCGATTGCTGATCGTCTAGTAAACCAACGTTTAAGTCTGATTGGTTAGCTTTTAAGATAGAGCCTTCATTGGAATGCCCAAGAGCAATTGATAATTTTTTGTTAAAAGAGAAGCTGGCTTCTTCTGCAAGAATAAAGAATTCTTGAGTTTGATTTTCATAAGTCCATGCCGTTAAATATAATCCTTGGAGAGAAAGAGATAGTCTAGGATGGAGTTGGTGAGAAAGACCTGAGCTGACTTTTGTGAGATGGGAAAAATTGCTTGTTCCTGTTGTGGCTGTTTTATACTCATGAATATATTTACTAAATGATGCTGTTGTGGAAAGCGCAGTTTTTTTATTTTTTGTAAAAAAAGTGAGGTTAAACTTTGGGGAAAGCGAAAGTAGACGCGATTTTCTTTTTATATCGTTTTTACTTACAGGAATTCCAGTGGAGAGTCCATAGCTAAATTCAATATTTTCATTTTGTTTGATTGATTTTGGATGAGAGTTGATTGAAATTGAAAATAGAGAATCTGCGGATGAAAATTCTTCTTGAGGCGTGGCATTTAAATTTTGATGGGCAACGATTTGGGCTGACAGCTTTGTTTTATCTTTGAGTAGAACCGATCCAGACAAGAGATAGTCCATGCTATTGTCTTCAATTTTATCATTGCTCTTGTACAAAGAAGAGTTTTTATAAACGGCAGTTGCTAATTGTATGCGTTGACTCTTTTTATTTGATTTTTTTGAATGGATTGATGGTGCTTGAAGGGTTAGAGGGTTTACTGTTTGCTTAATGGGAATATCGGTCACAATTTCTTTATTTTCAGTATTGATTGGATTGTTTTGAACAGCGTTGTCGGTGTTGGTATTGGTATTGGTAATAGAGTTAGTGTCAGTGTCAGTGTCAGTGTCAGTGTTAGTGTCAGTGTTAATAGTCTTAGCATCAGT
>CAYMLA010000497.1:0-1854 GCA_964390785.1 uncultured Bdellovibrionales bacterium
GGGTTTTAGCCCAGTCTGGTTTATTGGATTGTTCGCTATATCTTATGCACTTGCATGAAGTTTTTCAGGTGAAAGTGGAATGACTTTTTGCCAGTCTTTCGTTTCATGTTCAGCCATCCACAGGTCATAATTTTTTTGTAAATCCATCCATAATTCTGGTGTAGTATCGAAAGCTCTGCCAAGACGAAGAGCCATGTCCGGAGTTATAGATCCCCGCTCATTTGTAATTTTTGATAATGTCTTTCGGGACACTCCAAGCGTAGATGCCATTTCTGTGACCGTTATGGACAATGGACGTAAATAATCTTCTTGAATAATTTTCCCTGGATGTGTTGGCTTAGGTAGACAGAAAAATTAAAATCTGCAGTTTTTTTAATCATAGGGAATATCAACAGCCCATTTTTCAATACCAGATATTCTGTCAAAACTTTTTTCCAATTGTCCCATTGCTTTTTTAGAGAGTTTAACACCTTTCGCATATACACCTTTAACAAACTCAATTGTTGGATTTTTCCCTTTCCATTTCATTGTACGAGCCAAACCCAATACTTTTTCTATACTATCAAGAATTTCGCCTCTCCAATGATTTTCAAGCACACCCCATACACGCTCAATAGGATTGTATTTACTGTGATATGGAGGATAATACACCAAGTTTATGTTTATCTCATTGTCTTTTGAAAATTCCACTAAACGCTTCATAAATTGACTCCTGCGACTACTATTGTCAGGGCCGTTGTCTAAATTTATAACGATAGTATGCAAATCAATTCGATTTTTTATCAAAGCCCAAAGTGATTCTAAGGCATCGACTATAAAATCGGAAGTCGCAAAATTTTGGGTAAAAAAGAAATAATTCTCATCCCATTCCGGAATAGTAATGCCAAATAATTTTAACTTTGCTTCGGGTTCAAAGTCATGATCAGACCCGGCTAAACCATACCGGTTACAACCACCTCTTGAAAAAGGGCCAATATTGACAGTCGCTTTGGTATCTATCGAAATTCGAAGAACACCTTTTGTTTCATCGGCTAATTTGTTTGTAGAATGGACATAGTTGAAGATGGCATCAGTTTCTGGAATTTTTTTTTAGGTTTGCTTTTGCCAACTTTTTTAAGTTTATATCCCAACTGATTGAGTTTGTTGTTTATTGTTCGGATAGTGGGCAACTCTTCTTCAGAGTATCCTTTGTCTTCTTTTAGTCTTCTATATACCTCTGCAGCCGTTATTGGAGAATATAATTTTGTTGTTCGAAAAGAAGGGTCTGTCTGGCTTATGGGCGACACAATATCCTTAATATCTTCAAGTAAATTGACAAGACGTTCTTCAACTGGTTTTCTTCCCCTTCCGGAATAATCATCACAGCAGGTGATTCCTGTTCTCAGCTCTGCTAAACCTTTGCGTATTGTAGTACGATCCCAACCCAATTCACGCTCTGCACGGAGTGCACCGCCATATCCCAAATTGGAAACAAAACGTGCCATAAACAATCTTCGCTCACTGCCTTTAAGTTGATCTCTTGTTTCATTTATAAACGTTTTATATTCAGTCGTCCATTCTTGATCTGAAAATAAATCGAGCTTATTACCTTTATGATCTCCCATGCCTTTTCCTTTTTTAAAAAGTTATCTTTTGCATGATGATCATATTTGATTTTTCTTCGTTTGTCTCCAAAAAAATTTTAAATTTTATTTAATCATGATTGTTGGTGGTTTTATTGTTTCCGCTTACCTAACTTGCCCCATACTTGATTCCCACAACCTTCAATGATACTCAAGATATCTGTAAAAATTCACAAAATATTATATTTCATAATTTCCCCTGGAAGTCCAGACTAAAAACCCCCAAATTTTA
>CAYMLA010000497.1:1864-2214 GCA_964390785.1 uncultured Bdellovibrionales bacterium
AAAAACAAGAACAGGGCAAATGCTCCCCAAAAAATAATTAATATCTTTTAATTACAGACCTCGTTGTTTTTGGTCTCAATTTGGCTATTTTTTTGGACATTTGAAACATTAAATCCTTTTAAAAAGAGCCTTAATGAATTATAACCCATTGAATTTACAGTTTATGAATTATATTTATATTGCAAAGCAAAAATGTGAGTGTCCAATTTAATAAAAAATGACGGTTCTTTTACTATAACCTGCTGTATTTGCAATGAATATTAAATCCGTTATGTTTTAAGCGGTACGAGGTCTGAATTATGAAAGATGTTGAAATTTGTCTCCTATGGCAGTATGATTTTATAATACTG
>CAYMLA010000498.1:0-2213 GCA_964390785.1 uncultured Bdellovibrionales bacterium
AAAGCTGAGAACTGAAGACTGAAATCTGTAGGCTGCGGACGAAGTCCGCTCTATAAATTAAAACAAAAATTCTAGATTTGTTAAGTAATAATTAAATCAGGATTAAAATGTTTGTAAATTTAGTATTAGCTTTTAGCCAGGCAATGTTTACTGGTTTATTGATTTTCTTGGGTGGAGTTTTATTAATAACTCCAGGGTTTATTACAGATTTTGCTGGTTTATGTTGTTTAATTCCCTCTATCCGAGAAAAACTAATTCAAACTTTGCAACGACGATATCTTAAAACAAATCCGTCAAAGGTAAAGTTTTACTCTAATTCTTCTAGACCATCAAACTATTACCAAAGAACTCATAAGCGAGAGATCGATCCCTTTGCAAAAAAAAATGAGAATTGGTCTAAACATTCTACTGACTCAGATGTAATTGACGTGGAAAGCAAACGTCTTAAATAGTGGCTGCTGCAAAACAGCCACCAGCTACAACTTAGAGATAACACTTGTATTCCAGATGGTAATGACCTTCTGGCAACCAATCATTAAAAATGATCTTATGCCCATCAACATTATACGTTTCGGTAAAAGGTTGACCATCTTTGGTAATTATAATATCACCCGACACATTATGAATTGGAGAACATTCCATTGTTAAGCTTTTTTTCATGTTTCTTACACTGTCTCCCAATTTGGCCAATTGAGTTCCATAGTCTGGCTCACAAACAGAGCCAATAATTGAACCGCCTTCTGTCCCCGCTCCCAATTGTTTTGAAAGATCATGATAAGCATAGCCATATTTTGCTCCATGTCCTTGCAAACACTGATTGTCATTTGGAATTGTAATAATGGAATGAAATGAAAAATTCTTCTGACCATTCCAAGTGTCATACACAAGAGACAATAAATTATTGGCTTTATTTTTAAAGCCATTTGCTGATTCATCTTCATCTGAAATAATAATAGTAGCAAAAGCAGCATCCTCTCTAAAGAGATCGTCAAAAGCAGTTTGGTTCAAAGATCTTTCAATAGTACGATAAGTGGCATAAATCCCTTGTTCTGAACCTGAACCCATTTCGGAACGTTGCAAAGTGTTTCCTAAAATCATTTGAGCTTCCTCAGTAGTATAACTCATATCTAGAATATATTCTTTATTCGTGCCTGTTAATGGAAGAAATTTTCCGTCACCCCAATTCACAGAATCTCTTGGGTCAGTTGTAACAACAGCTATTTGCCAATCAAGATCACCCATAAAATCAAAAAAGGTTGACATTCTTTCAGCCATATTTTCTTGTTCGTAAGCCATTGAACCTGAATTATCAATAACAAATAAAATATCAACTTTATTTTGTTCTATGACATCAACATTTTGACTAACCAAACGAATCTCACGTGTTGTCACCCATTCTTTTTTCTCTTGAGAGGAGTTATTATACTTATCCACTGCAACAATCGTAAAATCATGATCTCCAAGAGAATCATTTGGAAAACTCACACTCCCATAATCAGAACACACTTTAAGGTCACCATCAAACCCACAACGAACTTCTTTAAGCCCAATTCCATGGTCAACAACACGATATTCAATGTGAACAGCCGTATTGATTTCAACGGAAGCTGTTGGATATTGAAGAAATGTGATCACTGGAGGATTTGTATCAACAAAAATGGTTTCCCAACTCACACTTGCCGTTTGCGAATTTCCTTTTTTGTCTTTTGCAATGACTGTAAACGTATGATTTCCAAGAACCTCATTTCCATAGGGGATTTCTCCGATGACAGGGCAAGGGATTAAATTCCCATCAAATCCACATTTAACTTCATCGACGGCAGTATTATCCGTAACAACATAACCCAATTGTATTTGTGTGTATTGATCAACTTTTTTAGGAATTTCGTTTGTAAAGGTGATAACAGGAGACGTTGTATCCGGACGAAGCACCGTCCATTGAACTGATTTTTCTGAAGTATTATTAAAAAAATCTTTCGCTTTCACTTGAAATGTATTCAATCCCTCTTTATTGCTTGGAGCAATCATTCGATTTGACACAGAACAAGAACTCAACTGACCATTAAATCCGCATAAAACACTTGCAACTCCACTTTGAAAATCTTCTACCGTATAACCGACATAAACCAACTCCCCTTTTTCTATTTTATTTGCTGGTGTAACCAACGTTAAAATGTCGCCCGACTTAAACCTGGCCAACATCTACCTCAGTG
>CAYMLA010000499.1:0-2212 GCA_964390785.1 uncultured Bdellovibrionales bacterium
GCGTAATGATAAATTTGCTTAAAAAAACGAGATCTGAGAGTCTTATAGTATAAGAGCTCCCATTGAGATTAGAATGTGGTTTCGCTGTGAATTCCAATTTAGTTTGGAGCAAATCATTATTGACATTGTCATTACGGAGATTGAGTGAGCATATATTTTTTCATTATTATTGAGCATTACATTTAAAATCTTAAAAAAATCATTTTGTTGTGCTAAAAATTTAATTGATGAATCAACAATTTCTTTACTTGAATTAAATGTTTTTTCGTCAGTTCCCTTAACAAATAAACTATTTACAACAGTTAGACTGGATTTAATAAACAATTCATATTTTGCTTCACTTGGAATATTTTGGTTTGTGGTAGAAATAGCTTTTAAAATTTTTTCAGACATTTCAGCATACTGTTTAAAATCTATTTTTTTTAAAAACAACTGATTAACATTTTTTTTCTTATAACGTTGAATTTGATCGATTGGAATTCTATCTCCACATTCAGCAACTTTTACAAATTTTTCAGACGATAGACGTAAAAAAATGGGGTATTTAATTTTTTTTCCATACAGAAATTCATCAATGCTGATTCCCACAAATAGTTCATCAAGATTTTGTAAATTTTGGCTAATTTTTTCTTTTGAATTGTTTAATAAATTAATCACAGAATTTTTTAAATCATTTATTCGAAAAGGTTTTGATAAAAAATCATCGGCTCCTAAATCAAATGCAGCTTTTGTTTCTAAAATTTCTTTAAAACCAGTCATTAGGATGAATTTAACAGGCTTTTTACTTTTTTTTACAGATTTAAGCAATGCAATGCCATCCATAGTAGGCATGCGAATATCTGAAAGAATTAAGTCTATTTGTTCTTTGATAAAAATTGATTCAGCTTCAAGACCGTTTGAAGCTTCAAATATGAAAAAATCTAATTTTTTGAGATAATTAGAAATTAATTCAACAATTCTGGGTTCGTCGTCAACGACAAGTATATTTTTTTTAACTTTCATTTTAAATTCCCATTTTTTTCGTTTTTTAAATCTAAAGATTTAATTGTCTCTTTAAATGGATTTATCAATAACTACATAATAAGCTCTTTACTTATATAAATAAAATATATAATATGAATAGAACAGATAGGATTTAACTATGTATAACTACAATCACCTTTATTACTTTTATGTCACAGCTAAATCGAGTGGAGTCAGCGCAGCCGCCACACATCTACGAATCAGTCAGCCCTCATTAAGCAGTCAACTTAAAGTACTCGAAGGCGCTCTTGACTTAAAGTTATTTCACAAAGTTGGACGCAAAAATCATCTAACGCCTACAGGTTTAGTTATCTATGGTTTCTGTCGGCAAATGTTCGAACTCTCAGAAGAGATGGGCGAGTTAATTTCAAAAAAAGTTCCATCAGCATCAAGACGTATTCACATCGGAGTGTCTGACGAAGTTGACCGTCCATTTGTTGTCGAAGTGGTAAGCTTGTTTCTCAAACAGCATGGGCTTATTCAGAGGCCTAAGGTCTCTGTTGTTTCTGGAACTCATGAACAGCTTAGCGAACGTCTGCGCTTTCGCGAACTCGATGCGGTAGTCACACCACTAACGGTGATTGATCCAGATCTTGAAAATCTGGAGCGTGCTGAAGTTCCAGTTGTGCTCACCTGTCCGCCAGATTGGAAAATGGAGAAAATCAAAAAAAATAGGAGTGTAGGACAGATCATAAAATCCATTGAAGGAGGAGAGGGTACGCAATGGCTCATGCCCTCTTCGAGATTTACTTTTCGATCTGAAGTCGACCATTTTTTTGCGAACAACGGACTCAAGGGGCGCATAGTGTTTGAAAGCGACGTTATTGCCTCTTTGGTGCGTTCGGTGATCGATGGAATAGGGCTCGGGTTTTTTCCACTAATTTATGTAGCTAGAGAAATCCGTGAAAAATCAATCCGAGTTATAAGTCCTAGAGGGGGGTACTGGAAGTATAACGTCTGGCTCACATGCCACTCTCAAAACAAAAATGACATCCTAATCAAATCGCTTTCTAAGTCATTTAAAGAAATTTGTAGTCAAGCTTCTGGCTAGATTTCTTAGAAAATTGGAAATAAAAATGCGTATTTTTATGTTTTTTTAAAGCTTGGCTTTCTGGATGAGAACTAATTCCTGTTTGCTTTTTAACTGGTGCTGACTTTTTGGCACTTCTGGGTTTATCGATTGCCAGCG
>CAYMLA010000500.1:0-2206 GCA_964390785.1 uncultured Bdellovibrionales bacterium
TTCTTAATGCTTTTTGTGATTATTAATCTGTTGTCATGTTAGCTTGCCCATAACGTTTTGCAGCTATGTGTTGTGCGGGGATTTCAATGCTATAAACTTTCAATTCCCCACGATTTTTAATTTTTGTAATTCACTTCAAAGTTGCACTGAACCCCCGCATGACATATAGGTGCGGTTATGTGTAGCCTATTCTTCAATGATATAGTCAGTATTAAACTTGTAAATTTGGATAGTAACATCTTGATTCTCTAATATCTTGTTAATCTTTTTCAAAAATTTCCTTCCAATTATTCCAGTATATGTAGCCCAATATATAACAGCAACATAGTCTGTATGTTCTTTAATTGTTAGTTTTTCAACTGTTAATAACTGTTCATTTTCGATTGTATAGGAAGTGTCAATTGGACTAATGTTTTTTGGTGGAAAAATATCAAATATTGAAGTGTTTTTTAATGGTCCTTCACATGAACTGTATTGAAAAATTAAATCACCGAACTTATTAAATATTTTAAATTGAATAGGTCTAAAACCTACCTCCCAACCAGGCTTAAAAGCTAACTGTTGTAAAGTGTCAAGATAATTACATTTTAGATAAATAATGTCACAAGTATCTAACTTGTGGCTATAAAGGTATTCAATTGCTTTTTGTTTTGATATTCCTTCGGGTTCTTTTATGCCAAGAATAGCAGAGCAACTCGTTAAAACAAATAGCAAAGATAAAAACGATAAATAAGTAATAATTTTCATTTTAACTTTTATGTGCAAATTGAAATAAAAGACCGTCATAAAGATTTACCCCTATGACGGTCTTTTATCAACTGTTTACTTTTGAAGATCAGCCTCAAAGAATGTTTCGCCAAATTCTGGGTATTTAGAGAAGTCCACTTTGTAAATACCTGGTTTTACAACTATTTTTTTGTAACCCAAAGCTTTGGAGACTTCTTCTCCTAAATCCCAATAATCTTGAATGGGAACAGTGCCATCGTCAAGTGCAGCTCTTCGTTCGTAAACTAAATGAAATTTTCCATCAATTACATCAGCTCTGGCAATTCCAAATCCTTCTTTGTACTCTTCTGGAGTTACTTTGTCCGTTACCTTAATTACAATGATAATACAAAGTCCTAACGGTTGTGTACAACCATCCTTTGTTGGAGGCACAGAATGATGTTTAAACTTAATTTTAATTGGTACATTCATAATTACAAGTTTTAAAAGTTAATATACTAATAACGAAAAGTCTGCTGATTTATTGTGCTCTCTTTTTTTTAGGTTACACATAACGGTTTAGGCTATGTGCAGTAAGGGATTGCGAGCTACTACCCTGTCCACCTAAACCAAAGTTTGAGCGGGGCAGAGTGTTTGAATTACCACTGAAGCCCTTATTGCATATAGCCTTTGTTGTAGCCAGTTTTTATTCGCTAAGTCTGTTTTTCAAGTCCATTCGTTCGTGCAAAATTCTCGTGATTTCAATCGGCTGGTTAATTCGTTTGCGATAAAAAACAATATGCCGGTTCGTTTTTAGCCCATGTAGGTCTTTTGTTATTCCGTCATAGTTTTTTCCTAATTCGGGGTTGTTCGCAATGTCTTGGCAACTGTCCAATAGTAAATTAAAATATTTATCAGCTTGTTGTTCAGACCACTTTTCAATCGTGTATTCCCAAATTCCCGTCAAATCTTCGACCGCTTTATTAGTCAGTTCATATTTGGCCATTCTTTTTACGTTTAGCTTTTAATTCCTGAAGATGTTTGTCTGGGTCAAAATCGTGGGCAATTCCGCTATCAATCCCTTCTTGGATTGCGTTTCTAAGGGCTATAACTTTACTTTCTTCGTTTTCCAAAAGTCGAAGTCCGGCACGAATTACTTCGCTGACGTTTTTATATCGTCCAGCCGAAACTTGGGTTTGAACGAACTGGTCAAAATAGTTGCCAAGTGATATTGAAGTGTTTTTCATTTCATTTGAATTTTTGTCAAAGTTACCATTTTTTGGTAAATAATACAAATTTCGTTCATTTCTTCATTCTCTCAAATTGGCTACAACGTTAAGTATATGCAAAGTAGGCGATTGCGTGCTTCAAACGTATCAAACCGTTACAATTTTGAAGCGGGCTACAACCCTAAAATTTACTACTATTTCGCCTATTTTGTATATACATTGTTGAACTAAACCTCCCTTCCGGTCGGTAGCCTCACCAAATATAAGCATTT
>CAYMLA010000501.1:0-2203 GCA_964390785.1 uncultured Bdellovibrionales bacterium
ATTAGAAGCTTAACTTTTAATTATGAATTTTAAACATCCGTGTGAATCGGTGTTGATTGTATTGGGATTCCCACTTTATCTTGAAATTGAGTCTTTATAATTCCTATTGATTTTAATTCTAAATAACTCATTTATTCCTCTTCAGGTTTGTTGCAAACCTTGCTCTCAACGGGCATTTGAATAAAAAGTGGCTGTTTTGTAACAGACACAATTTAAAACTTGAATCTGTTGATCACAATTTCTTTGTTAATATAATAAAATCGTCCCCTTTTTTCATCTTTGAAGGAAAGGGTTTTGTCTTTTTCTAATTCTCTCAAAAATTTATTTACTTCGACAATTTTTAATCCTAAAGCTTCTACAAGATCATTCACAGTAGCGGGTCTTCTCTTTAAGAAATCGACAACATTCTCAATTGTTGATTGGTTAAGATTTTTATTTAAATGATAACCCTCATCTCTTTTTATACTTGTAACAATCTCCACGTGTAAAGGAGATAGAAATTTTTTAATTTCAAGCATTTTTTCGTAAGATACTGGAGTAAGAAAACAGTAATTCCATTTACAACATCCTTTACATTAAGAGTCTGACAGGGCTTATTAATTTTTTGAAAGACATTCTCTGAAACGGCATCAACAGAAGGAACAATTAAATCTAATTTTAACAATTCCTTTCTTAAGGAAGAATCATTAAGCAAAGTTCCATTGGTAAGAAGAGCAATTTTATATTCAGAATAATTTTCTTTTAGATATCTAATGATGTTTCCAATATCTTTTGAGAGAGTTGGCTCTCCACTTCCTGAAAAAGTTATGTAATCTAGTGTGGGTTTATTTCTAAGAACATTATCAAGCTCTTGTAAAACATCATTCAATGGAACAAATGATTTTCTTTGCTTTGTTAAATTTGTCGTTGCACCACATTCACAATAAATGCAATTTAATGTACAAGTTTTATGTGATACAAGATCAATGCCTAATGATCTTCCTAAGCGTCTCGATGGAACAGGCCCAAAAACATACATTTTTTTTATTTGTCATCCTTTGTGCTTTTAGAATCAGAATTGTTATTCAAAGCCTCTTTGACCTCTTTAAGTTCTGCTTCAAGTTCACTTATATAATCTTGGAGATCTTGTTGTTCTAAAGCAGTCTGCTTCCCCTGTTCCAAAAAACTTCCAAATCGATTTCTATTTCCCATTCTATTTCCTCTGCAGCCAAATCCACGTCCACCTCCAAATCCTCTTCCATAATTAAAATCGATCGAATTGCTTGAATGACATAAGCCCATTCCTCGACCTGTTCTTGGCCCTTGTCCCATTGGTCCCATTCTATTTTGTCCTGGCATAAATACCTCCTAAATGTCAGTGATTAAAAAAATATTTCTTAGTGTCATTATATGGGTATATACTCATATAATCAAGGTAATTTTTATAAAAAGACTATTTTGAAATCATATAGAACTTTGCTGACTCATCGAGTTGTTTAAAGTTTAAGGACTCAATCGTAAGAAACTAAAAACTAATTCAACAAATGACTAGTATTCTTTAACTTTGTAGTCGCCCCCGTCAATAATAATGGCATGTCCTTCAATCAGTGCTTTAACAAGTTTTTCTCTTGTGGCTTCAATTATTCTTTGTATTGTTGCAGGAGACACACCCATTTTTTCGGCGGCATCAGATTGTCTCATGTGTTCTAGGTCGACCAATTTTAGAGCTTCCATCTCATCATGACCAATGCTGATTTTAAACAATTGAGACATTGGAACAGAGACAGGTTTAAAAATATGATTGGGGTATTCTCTTTCTATAAATCTACGTTTTTTATGCCAAGGCATTGAATTTAACTCCGTTTTTTATTTGAGTTTATCCTCAAATGATTTTGCAAATCAGTGGCTGTTGCGTGTTCGTTTTGAGTGCTTTTTAACAAAATCAATATAATCAAACCATTGTGCGTCTGGAAAATCATTTTCATTAGGACTTCCTACGATTGTTGTCGTCAATTGATCTGCCTTTAGCCATTCACGAGCGACAAGACGAATATCGTTTAAGGAATAACTCGAAATTTGTTCCGTACGGATTTTTAAATAATTGATTGGATCGCGACGTTGTTGGCGAGCAGTCATATAGTTTGTGATTTCAGCTCGGCTTGTAAGTGTATTACTAAAGACTTTTTCTAAATGAAGTTGAGCATTTTCAAAAAAGTCTTGAGTG
>CAYMLA010000502.1:0-2201 GCA_964390785.1 uncultured Bdellovibrionales bacterium
ATTATTTGCAATAGCAATTACATCGCTGTTCAGCCTGTTAATTGCTTATCCATCTTTAAGATTAAAAGGAGATTATTTTGTCCTGGCAACTTTGGGATTTCAACTGATTGTCTATACGGTTCTTTATAATTGGGTTTCAGTTACCAGAGGACCGTACGGCATTCCGGGCATTCCCGCGCCAAAAATATTGGGAATGATACCTATTTCCGGATTAGCGCCATTTTTAAGCTTGAGCCTAATTCTCGCAATTTTGGTGATGCTGATTTTTTATAAGCTGATCCATTCTCCTTTCGGACGCGTCTTGAAAGGAATACGGGATGATGAACTTGCTGTTCTTTCCCTGGGGCGAAATGTCACCTCCTTTAAGATCTGGGCGTTTGTTATTTCCAGCGGCTTCATTGGAATTTCTGGCTTGCTTTATGCGACTTACGTCAGTTACATTGACCCCACCAGTTTTAATCTTGATGAAGCGATTTTTATCTTAGCTGCTGTCCTGATCGGTGGCACTGGTAATATCAGGGGACCGGTTGTTGGCGCTGTTTTCGTTGTTGTGTTGCCGGAATTATTACGTTTTGTTGGTTTCCCCGACAGTGTTGCCGCAAACCTGAGGCAAATTGTTTATGGTTTATCGCTAATTGTGCTGATGCGGTTTAGACCATGGGGATTGGCTGGTGAATTCGGATTTAAATAACCAGGTATTTGAAATGAATGACTCGAAATAGATATGGATGATATAATTTTACAAATAGAGGGTGTGAAAAAAAGTTTTGTCCGCAACATCATTAATGTGCGGGGACAGGAAGAAGATGAAAGATTTTACATTGTTGATGATCTGGATCTGATGATTCCACGGGCAAAAATTACTGCGCTCATCGGTGGCAACGGCGCCGGCAAAACGACATTATTCAATATTATTTCAGGGTTGATGAGAGCGGAGACCGGTGATATCAGATACCAAACCGGAAGTCAGCACAAATCGATAAAGAATCTGAAACCGTATAAAATTACGCGACTTGGTATTGGCAGGCTTTTTCAGGATAATCATATTTTTCATGAGATGAGTGTGCTGGAAAACATGCTCATTGCGGATGCAGATTTTTTTGGTGAAGTCCCCTTTATTTCTCTCTGGAAATCAAAGAGAACCAGAAATGTCGAAGCAAGACGGATAGAAAAAGTTGAAGCTGTTTTTTCAAGCCTTTTTGGTGAAGAAAATCCATTTTGGGAGAAACGTTTTCAACTGGCAAAAGAGCTTTCTTTTGGACAACAGCGGTTATTAGGATTAGCTCGATTATTCATGGGCACTTACCAACTCGTTTTGTTAGATGAGCCAACTGCCGGGGTAAATCCTCAAATTATTAAACAATCAATGGCGATAATTAAAAGTATGGTTGAAGAAAGAGGTATGACAGTTTTCTTAATTGAGCATAACATGAAAGTTGTGCTGGATGTCGCGGATTTTTGCAGCTTCATGAGTCACGGCAAAGTGACTGCTTTTGGAACACCTGATGACGTCATTGGCAATGATGAAGTGCGAAAAACTTATCTGGGAATGTGATGCTATGTTGAAATTGGAAAATGTTAGCGGTGGCTATAATGCTGAAAATCCTATTTTAAAAGGGATTGATTTAGAGGTGGCTGATAACGAAGTCATTGCCATTGTGGGACAAAATGGCGCTGGTAAATCCACTTTGGCAAAAGCCATCCTGAACATGCTTCCATTTGTTGCAGGGAAAATTCAATTCAACCGTGAACTGATTAATGGAAAGAGTACACAAAAAATAGTAAAAATGGGATTAAATTTCTTTCTACAAGGTGGGCGTATTTTTCCGCATTTAACTGTTGATGAAAATTTGAACTTTGCTGGAATTGAATTCTCTAATAAAGAACTATACAAACGAAAAAAGGTTGTACAAACATATTTTGATTTGTTTAAGAATGGAAGACTAAATTTGCAGGCTTCCTATTTGAGTGGCGGGGAGCAACACCAGTTAGCGTTGGCTATGGTGATGATGAAGAATCCAAAGTTTTTGATTTTGGATGAGCCGTCGGCAGGATTGTCTCCAGGCAATGTAAAAAGACTGTACGAAATTTTAAAAAAGCTAAAAAAAAATTGGCAGATAGGTATTTTATTAATTGAGCAAAATGTGAAAATGGCATTTGAATTTGGGGATGAGGTGTTGTTATTACGAGATGGTGTTATC